>JAPLUJ010000409.1 GCA_026397695.1 Verrucomicrobiota bacterium
CCCCTGGGGCCTGTGGATCGCCTTCGACATGCTGTGCGTTAGCACTGCACTTGTACGATATGAGCTCTATTAAGCCTAAATAATCCAATTTATTGCCCCCATCATTCCTCACGAACCCATACAGATTCACTCCACCCTCTTCCTCAATCGGATCACGTGACTGCCAGCGGCCCGTGAGCGGATCATAGTATCTGTAGCCGTAGTCAGCTACATGGACGGGTCTGGCGTGCGGTGATTTACGCCGCAACCTGTTGGAAGCCATTGAGTTGCGTGGATTTCGCGGTTTCGGTGGCCGGGGACCGGATTTCGGCAGAATGGCCCCGAAACCCGGGTTGACGTCATCGTCATCGGGTCCCGGCACGCCAAAATCCACCGCCTGGGAGACGGCGGCGGGGGTTGGAAGGACGTCGGTCATCGCTTGAATGGCTGATAGCGGATCGGCGGCTTGGAGGGAAGAGGAAAGGTTTTCGTCCGACGCGACGAGGGTTTCCTTCAGGGTCGTTCAGACCCTCAGAATCCGTCTTGCCCGCTCGTCGAGGCGCACGGGGATGGAGTCGATGGGGACAATGAGACCTTCATGCGTTCTCACGACATTGGCCGGGCGGAGATCAAAGACGGCAATATCGTCGCGGATGAATGCGAGAGAGTCGGCATAACCGACGACAAAGGACGCCGGCAAAATGGAAAATCCGAGTTCGTTTTTCATCAGGTGAATGATTTCGGACGGATCGGCAGCCTCGCCGGGAATGTCCGGTTGCCGGGTGACGATGCGTGGCCGGTGGCGCTCGCCGGCGATTCCGACGAAGGTCATCTGATCCGCGAAGATTTCGTTCTGGAGAGCCAGTCGCTCAAAATATTCGAGTGGAAGCCCCGGCTCCAATGCTGGCATACCACATTCGAAGGAAACGATGTATCCGGCCGCTGCTGGCTTGGTGAATTTCAGCCAAGTGCCGGTGACAGGGTCGTGGGTCAGGTCATGTTCCCGTCCGCCCTCCTTCAACGGCTGCAGGCCTTCGAAGAATCGGTCGGTTTCACCTGCCCATGCGACGAGACGGCGGAAACTTTCGTCGTAAACCGACCATTCGTCGATTTCGCCATACGGTCCACCTGGGCATACGCGTCTTGCGAAGTCCGCAATGACTTCGTCGAGCGACCGGTCGCGATCCGTGAGAGGTAAGCGGGCTTGTTCATTCAAGTCGTGGGCATCTTACCCCGCAGCCAACGAGATTGCCAATAAAAAATCGTCACTCCTCAGCTCCGCGCTCGAACTATGCGCGACTGGACGCCATGCTGGCGACTGAAATTCATGGCGCTCACGCCGCTCCTGCCGGCGAAGGCACCCAACAGTTCCTGGCGCTGGGCGGGAGAATAACGCAAGCGGCCGTCGCTGCCAGCGCGGATGATGGTGGAGTCGAATGGGGTCCAATAAAGCCAGGGGGCATGACAACGCACAACGCGGGTCATGCCCCCTGCAACGTCATGGGCGCGGCATTTTGAGTCCTCTGCCATGCCTCACAAAATCCCGGGGTTTGGGGCGGAGCCCCATGGCGTCTGACAACTTCCG
>JAPLUJ010000076.1 GCA_026397695.1 Verrucomicrobiota bacterium
CAGAGGCAGGCGATGCAGTAATGGTTACCTGGGTGCCGTCATCATACTTATAGGTACCCAGGCTAGGGTTGGTAGTCCCCTGGCCATTAACATGCCGGTGCCGGGTTATATCAGTCCGCCGAAGGAAACGCTCGATGTGACCAACAGCGGGAACCTCACGCTGGATCGTGTCTATTACGAAACCATGATGGCGGGAAACGGCGGCCTCACCGTGCGGCTCAAGCCCGACGGACTCGGGGCGCAGTGGCGCTTCGCCGGCGAGTCGGACTGGCGCGACAGCGGCGGCCCCCCCCTCAGCGGGTTGGTAGCGGGGAGTTATCTGATAGAGTGCAAGCCGGTGGCAGGCCGGGTGACACCTCCGACCGCTTCGATCTCCATCGTTGAGGGCGATTCGCGCGAACTCACGCTGACGTATTTCACGGCTAACAACCCGGTCGGAGCGGCACCGCTGCCGCTGGCCTTCGGCAGTGTTTCCGCGGACGAGGATATGCCGTTCGCCTTTGTCGGCCAGATCCGCAGCGAGGTGGGATCGAGCACCGGTTTCGTGGTCAAGCGGCGGGTGGTGGCGACCGCCGGCCATGTGGTCTTCGACGACGGCACGCTGAGTTATATCACCGGGATGCAGTGGCTTTTCCAGCGGCACGCCGGGCAACACGAACCGCAGCCGCAGGTGCCGCGCGGATACTATCTCGCGGCAGGATACGCGGCACAAAGAATCGCGGATGCCAGCCCCGGCGAGGGGTCTGCCCAATCGCAGCATCTGGATTACGCCGCGCTGTACCTTCTGGAAGAAGCCGGCCGCGGGGGCTACGGCGGCTTTTTGGCCACCGACTCCGGTGATGATAACGAGTTCCTCGGCTCCACGGCGGAAAAGATTCTGGCAGGCTACGCGGTGGAAGTGATTTCCGAGACGGACAAGGGCAAGCTGCATGCGACGGCGGCGTTTAGCGCTGCTCTGACCCCCGCCTACGGCGAAACCTGGACGAGCACGGCGGTGCGCGGGTTGGGCGGATGTTCGGGCGGGCCGTTGTTCGTCCGGCGCTCTAACGGTTTATATTATCCGGCGGCGATCTATCTGGGAGGCTCGGGCCAGACGGTGGTGCGCGCTATCAACAGCGAGGTGGTCGAGCTGTTCAACCGGGCCGAAACCAGCGGCAACGGCGGCGATAACAACACCGGCGGCGGCATCACCCATACCAGCGTCACGTCCCTCGGCACCACCACCCAAGCCGGTGCGATCAAGGTCACCATCGAGCCGGAGGCGGCGCGCTCGGCCAATGCCGGCTGGCGTCTGAAACCGGTTGCCACCTACCTGCACAGCGGCGTACAAATTGGCGGACTAAATCCCAATACCTACATTCTGGAATTCAAGACCGTGAGTGGTTTCCAGATTCCCACACAGCAGACAGTCCTCATCACAGGCAGCCAACTCCGGGAAGTCACATTCACATATCTTGAGGCATTCACGCCGCTGCAGGTTTGGCGCCAAACCCACTTCGGCACCCCCAACAACATCGGCATCGCCGCCGACACCGCCGACCCGGATGGCGATGGCCGGTCTAACATATCAGAATTCGCCGCCGCAACCGATCCCAACAATGCAGCCGATGTGTTCAGGGTGCTGACTGCCACGAAGAGCGGCGCGGGTTTCACCGTCACCGCAGCCGGAAAGGCAACACGCACTTACGTGCTCGAAAGGAACACCAACCTCGCCGCCGGCCCGTGGACGTCGCTCGGGATCCTCGGCCCGCTCGCCGCGGACGGCCCGGTAGTTCTAACTGACAACGCCGCGCCCGACGGCAAAGCCTTCTACCGGATCCAGGTTTCCGCGCCATGACCATGCCGTAATAGGATAATCCCAATCGATCCACAATCCTCTATCCTCTATCCTCTATCCTCTATCCTCTATCCTCTATCTGTTGTAATATCCAACTTGCTCAAAGGCGCGTGCCGTTTAGTGTGAGGTCGGCAGCGATGGCTGCGAGCACGTCGAGTTCCGGGCGGAAGTCCGCGGCGTGATAGGAACTGCGCACCAGCGGGCCGCTGGCGACGTGGCGAAAACCCTTTTCAAGGGCGATTTTTTTGTATTCGTCGAACGCTTCCGGCGTGATGTATTCGATGACCGGCAGGTGCTTTGGGGTAGGGCGGAGGTATTGCCCGAGGGTGAGCACGGTGACGTCGTGGGCGCGCAGGTCGTCGAAGGCCTGCAACACTTCCTCGCGCTGTTCGCCGAGTCCTAACATGATGCCGCTCTTGGTGGCGACATGGCCATCGACCATTGCCTTGGCCTTCCCGAGTACGGTCAGGCTGCGCTGGTATTGTGCGCGGGAACGCACCAGCGGTGTCAGGCGCGCGACGGTTTCCAGATTGTGGTTGAAGATATGCGGGCGCGCGTCCATCACCAGTTGCAACGCCCAATCGCGATCATTGAAATCAGGCACCAACACCTCGATGATGGTGGTGGGATTGGCCGTGCGGATGGCTTCGATGGTTTGCTTGAAATGACCGGCACCGCCATCCTGGAGATCGTCGCGGGCGACTGCGGTGATGACCACGTGGCGGAGACTCATGCGGCGGGTGGCCTCGGCGACGCGCAGCGGTTCTTCGGGATCCAACGGGTCTGGCTTGGCGGTTTTGATGGCGCAAAACCCACAGGCGCGGGTGCATTTTTCCCCGGCGATCATGAAGGTGGCGGTGCGCTCGCTCCAACATTCCCAGCGGTTCGGGCATTGTGCCTCTTCGCAAACGGTCACCAGTTTCAGGTCGGTGACGAGCGCCTTGGTGGACCAGAATTCGGGGTTGTTA
>JAPLUJ010000139.1 GCA_026397695.1 Verrucomicrobiota bacterium
ATCAGCGGCATCGGCCCCAAGCTCGCGCTCTGCGCGCTGAGCGGGATGACCGTGCGCGAACTGAAGCGGGCCATCGTCGAGAACGACGTCAAACGCCTGAGCTCCGTCTCCGGCATCGGGCGCAAGACGGCAGAGCGGATCGTGATCGAACTGCGGGACAAACTCGATGCCGGCGAAGCGTTGGAAGCCGTGTCCGGCGCCGGTGAACCGGGCGCGAACGACGCCCGCCTGCGCGACGCGGCGATGGCGCTCATCGCACTCGGCTACAAGCAGGACCAGGCCGCGAAGATGGTCATGGAGGCGCTGCGGCGCCATCCGGGGCAGGAGCTGACGGTGGAAGACATCATCAAGAAATCGCTCGGCGGCTGAACGCCGGAAGAGGATCGCTCGCATGGCGGAACGCGTCAAATCGGAAATCAACCGGCCGGATCGGGAGCTCGATCTGAGCCTCCGGCCTTCCAAGTTCCGCGATTTCGTCGGCCAGGCCAAGGTGCGTGAGCGCCTCGAGCTGGCCGTGGAAGCGGCCCGGCGGCGCGGCGACGTGCTCGACCACGTGCTGTTGTCGGGGCCGCCGGGATTGGGCAAGACCACGTTGGCCAACCTGATTGCCCGGGCCGCCGGAACCCAGCTCCACACGACCTCCGGCCCGCAGATCGAAAAGGCCGGCGACCTCGCGGGCATCCTCACCAATGTCCAACGCGGTGATATCCTCTTCATTGATGAAATCCATCGCCTGCATCCGGCCATCGAGGAATATCTCTATCCGGCAATGGAGGACTTCCGGTTAGATATCATCATCGACTCCGGCCCGTCCGCACGCTCGATCCAAATCAACCTGCCACGCTTCACCCTGTGGGTGCCACCACCCGCTCCGGCATGTTGACGGCTCCCCTGCGCTCGCGCTTCGGCTTGGTCAACCGCCTCGATTATTACACACATGAAGAACTGGGACGCATCATCGAGCGCTCGGCCGGTTTGTTAGAAGTGGCGATCGAGGGCTCCGGCGCGCTGGAGGTGGCCTCGCGGGCGCGCGGCACGCCGCGGGTGGCCAACGCGCTGTTGCGCTGGGTGCGGGATTTCGCGCAGGTCCGGGGCGCGGGATTCATCGATGGTGAGATCGCGGATGCGGCGTTGGCGATGATCGAGATCGATTCCCAGGGGCTCGACGAGATGGACAAGCGCCTGCTAGAAGTGCTGGTGTACAAATTCGGCGGCGGGCCGGTGGGCTTGAACTCGCTGGCGGTGGCGGTCGGTGAGGATCCGGCGACTCTCGAGGAAGTCCACGAACCGTTCCTGATCATGCAGGGGTTTTTGATGCGGACTCCGCGCGGCCGCATCGCCTTGCCTTCGGCCTATCAGAAAATCGGCGCGCCGCCGCCGACCATGAGCACGGACGATCCCCAGCAGGATTTGTTCTGAAAACCGCGCCACTGCCGGACCGCGAGTCTCCAGACTCGCCAGCACATGGGATGCGAAACGGAAATTACTGGCAGAATCACGGTGCAGGGTGTATTCTCAAGTTATGCGGGAAACGCAACAGGCCCCATATCAGACGCGGGATTCCAAAAACGGATTCGCGCTAGTGGTTTGCTTGGTCCTGCTGACCCTGATCACGGTGCTGGCTCTGAGCTTGGCGAGCCTTGCCACGATTGAACTCAGACGCGCGTCATTGGCGGATCAGACCACGCTTGCCAGAGCCAACGCACGTCTCGCGCTAATGCAGGCCATCGGCCAGTTGCAGACAACCCTCGGCCCGGACCAGCGGGTTTCAGCGAGCGCGGATATCCTCGGCAACAATCCCAAACAACCGCATTGGACCGGCGTCTGGCGGACGACCCAAAACGACGGCTCGTCCCTCTTCACACGCGACGACTTGACGGGCGGCTTGAGCGACGCGAGGTGGACGCACCCATCCTCCCCGGAAGAACGCGTGCTCGAGTGGCTGGTCAGCGGTACAGGCGATCCCACGGTCACTGCCGGATCAGCTTCGGTGATGCTGGCCCACACGGATGCCGATACCGTGGTAGCAGTTCCAAAAGTCGGCCTGCTAGATGCCTCTGGCACCTTGGCGGGGCACCTTGCGTGGTGGACCGGTGACCTCGGCGTGCGCGTCAACGTGGCGACCCGTGACCAGCGACAACAACTTCAGGTCGCGCGCGATAACCCATCTAACGGATCGTGGTTCCGCCTGATGGTTTCTCAAGCGGCGGATGCTTCCATGATGGAGGGCGGCGTGACTTGCCAGGATGATGAAACCCGGCGGCTCGCCAGCGCGAGTACCATGGCGCTTACGTCCGCAGGCAAGGACTGGAGCCGGAAACACGCGCTCGATTTCACCGTCGACTCGCGCGGGGTGCTCGCCGACGTCGCCCGCGGCGGACTCAAACGCGATCTTACCGCCTACTTCGCCGGCAATGGCGACGTGCCACCTTGGAAAAATCTCAGCGGACTATCAGACAATGATGCGCTAGTGGGTGATCCGCCGGATACTAACAGCACGGCTTCGAGACACCGCGTGGCGGGCCCGCGCTTCGGTATGTTACGCGACTGGGCGCGCTTGGCCGTGCCGTTTTCCGGCAAGAATGTCGCGTCGCGATTGCCCGAGGTGGATGGCACTGCCGGCAACTCGAGCAAGGCACTCGCGCTTGCCAACGAGCAACCGGTGAAACTCGCCGGCAATCTCCGCGCCAACCTGCAACCGATCCTCGTGGAAGCCACGGATTTCTCCCATCTCAGCACTTTCATGGTGGCCGGCATGACACCCCCGATCTATCAACTTCGCTTTCATCACTACCCCCGCGTCGTGCTTTGGAATCCCTATAATGTGGAACTCAATTTCGATCGTTCCATGATCATGATCCAAGGCAATGGCCGTCAGGAAATGTGGACGGAAAACCTGTATGTGCCCTCGCCAGGCGTTACTTTCACCCGCTTGTATCAATGGCTGTCATTCGAAGGCGGACGCAGCACCGAGTTCAATACCGCTGGCAAGGGCATTACGGATACCACGGGTTACAACGATCCCTACATCGGAGCTTATTATTTCGCGATTCCCAAAACGCTCTTCAAACCGGGCGAGTGTTTGGTGTTTTCCCCGGCTCGTCAGGCGGAATACGATTGCCTCAGTCCATATCGCCCCGGACCCTACAATCTGAATGTCAATGAACTGAGCTGTCAGGTCGCCCCGGACCCATCACGCAGTTATTTCATTTCCGGCACGGATATCGGCGGCGGCGTCGCCGATTTGCCCGTCAAGTTCTGGTTCGCGCCGACTCCCGCATGGTCGATCGCCGCGAGAAATGGCGTGGAAAACCAAAGCGACGACACCCGGGCGGTGCTCAAAGTCGTCGGAAATACCAGTACGATTACCTTCGAAGATTTCGACCGCTTGCCCCAGATCGCGGTGGTTTCCGCATCCCTCCAATACGGCGCCGGCCGCGAACCGCGGATC
>JAPLUJ010000299.1 GCA_026397695.1 Verrucomicrobiota bacterium
CACCGCCATCCGCAATCTGCCGGTCGATTTCGTCGGCCCGTTTGACCGACGCCAGTTTCTTCAACTCGATCCGGTCCACAAGATAGCGCCATGCAGCGGCCTTCATCCGCTTGATCTTGCGGTCGAAATCCATCGTGTGTTCATTGTGAGTGAACAGGCAAAGGTCGTAGTGTGACCCCGGACCGTCGAACGCCCTGAAATGCACCTCGGCCTGCACCAGGGTTTCCAGGCCGGTCTTGAGCAGGTGCGATGCCATGTTCCACTCGCGCACGAGTTGCTCAACGGTCTTGCGTGTTGCCAGTGAAGTGTTGGTGTTCATGATGGTTTGGTGGGTTGTTGTTCATTGTTCGCTTGCCATCCGGGGCAGTTGGTTCCGTTGTCCTCGAATTGGTTCATCGGGCGATCATTCGGCACCTCGCGGCCATGGTTGCACCGACCTAACCTGAATCCTCCCATGGACAATTTTTTTGGGCCGAACTCATAATGTCGACAGATGCCGCAATGTTGCCCGTCCGTGCGGTCAGTCAGCGAACCAGAAAGCGAAGGCGGCGCATCCGACCTGCTATCTGAGGCTTGTTTGGTGTCATTGGTATCATTCATTGGTTTGGTTTGTCGGAGTTGTTTCGCCAGCGGTCGGCTGGCCTTGGACGTTATATCCATTGGTAGTCGAAGCCCCGCCACGGGCAGTGTTGCTTTTCCGGCGGCGTGGTCCGCCGCCAGGGATGGGCCGCCATGGAGAGGGTTTATCTCCATGACGACCGTGTTGCCCCGGTCACGCTTGGCGTGTCGTGCGACCGGGCTTGCCTCTGGCAGTGCCTTGCCGAAGGGGGGCGATGACCGGCTCAGGCGGCTTCAACCTCGCTCTTGTATTTGAGCTGGTCGGTGGTGCATTCGCTGGCCGGGATGTCCGTGCGCTTGCCGAGATAGACCGGCTGGTAGATCGAGCCGCTTTCCCGGTAGGTATACAAGTAGGAACAATCAACTACGTCACCCACCTCCGGCACCGGATGATTCGGCGGGATGGTGACGTTGCCCGCGGCCACCAGAGTATCGTCATCGTTGCCGCCATCGCCGTTGTAGAGGCCGAGCGCGACACTGCGCTTGGCATTGCGGGCGGTGACGACGAATGACGCCGATTCAACGAACTTGTATTTCAACTGCGTGCCGCCGGAGTTGGGGCGACCGGGGCTATACGGTGCATCGACATCCTTGAAGACAACGCCTTCGCGGTTGCCCTGGCGGAGTTCCTCAAGGATTGCGATTTTGTCGTTGGGATCCACGGCGGTGCCGACCCAGCGCAGCGCCGGTTGATTCGGAGGAATCACCATGAGCAGTCCCGAGTGGCGGTCGAGGTAACGGCGCTGGCGCAGGTCGTTGCCGTCCGCTTCCAACAGGTCGAAGGCATGGAGCGTTTCACCCACCGCCTCGCCGTCGATGAGGACATCGAACGGGATAGCGGCAACCGCCAGGCGGATGGGTTCCGGGATCGCGACAATGAGTCCCCGGCGGTTGATGCCGGTGATTTCGCCGCCCTGTTTGCGGACCAGCAGGCGGCGGCCGTCATGCTTTTCCTGGAGGCAATGGCGGTTGTCCGTGAGCAGGCGCGATACCTCATCCTTCTCTATCGGGTTGAGGAGTTGGCAGCGGATGCCCGTGTCGCGCCCCTCGCCGCCGGATTGTTGATAGGGAGTGAGGGAGCCTCCGAGCGCCCGGTAGCCCTTGGCGATTTTGGACGCGACGAGCTTGTCGAAAACCTTGGTGGCTTCCGCAAGCGACACGGGGGCCTGGGTCTTGGTGCCTGCGGTCAGCGTGCTGCCACGGCGGCCATACGTGAAGTTGACGATATAGCCGCCATCATGGGGTTCGATGGAGGCGTGGTATTCCTTGTCGGATGGTCCCTCGCGGAAATAGAGGGATGTGGATTGGATGGGGGTGGATGTTGAGTTCATGTTCTTGTTGGGGTTATTGTTCGGGGTGATTTTTGTGATGAGGATCATGGTTTTAACTTTCTGTTATGGATTGGGGTTGGTGGTTTTTTCACAGGGGGGTTGTCGGAAATGAAATGGCCGCCACGGAGTCTCCATTTGGAGACTGGACCATGGCGGCCGGGTGTTTGCGGGGGGATGGTGGAGGATTCAGTGTCAGTATTCGGCGCGGGTGATGTTGGTGCCCAGCGCCCGGGCGGATTCGTAGATGGATTCGAGCGCCAGAATTACATGCTCGCCCCTGTTGTTCACGGCATCGGCCCAGCCGATGATGTAGCGGAGTTTTTCGCTGCCGGCTTCGATCAGAATGGCGACCTCGTTGTCGGCCAGATGC
>JAPLUJ010000643.1 GCA_026397695.1 Verrucomicrobiota bacterium
AAAGAGCGACGGTCATAGACCGCACGCTACAGCGGCGGCAGAACAGGGGGCGAAGCAGGCGCGGCCCGTTCAATAAGGAGCAGGGACGTCTCGTCCCGTCTGCCGAAAACGCAGGACGAGACGTCCTGCCTCCTTGTTTTTCAAAACGCCATCTCTCCCGCCAATTCCCGTGCTTCCGTGGCTGACGCGTACCGCGGCAGGCCGTGTTGGTGGCGTCCCGCCGCCATTCGGAAAAATGGGTAGTGCGTGACCGCCGGGCGCGCCGTGACCTCTTCTGCCGAACGAACCTCCCATGCGATCAGACAAGTGGGCGGCCCGGGGCCGAACCGCCCTACCGTATTATTCTCTCAAAACGGCACCTCGCCCGCCAGTTCCCGTGCCTCTGCCGCTTTGCGCTCAGCCTCTGCCTTCAACGCTTCAATTTCCTTCTCCAGTTCCGCCCGCTGCTCTGCGGTGATCCTGTCGATCACCGCCTCGTCCTTCTCGATAACCTGATAGATCGCGTAATCCGCACTGCGCCTCTGTCGGCAGGTAAAACCGTCCTCCATCTGGCACACGTTTATTCAACGCCCCCAGAAATCCTCCGGTCCCTGATTCATTGCCGCACATGTCGTTCCAACTCACACCCTCCACCGGCAGATATTCTCCTTTGTATTAACTCGGATTGTTTTCCATCAGGCTTTAGCATGGTATGCGGCCACGCGGTTCTATCCTTCCGGAGGCGGGGCACTCATCAATGCTCGAAAGGGAGCTTCTGGAATGGCATCTTGCACTTGCCGAAGATGGTGGCGACGATCTTCGCCGGATCATCGACGCGGCGATCCAGGCGGAGGAAACGCAGCGACTCACCCGGGGACCAGCGCCTCGAACCCGCGGAACAACTTGGAACCGGCGGGTGGCCTAACGGGCAGCGGTGTGTCATGGTCGAGATGAGTCCGGCAGATGCGGAAGAAATCCTCCGGGGTATTGGCCCGGCGCATTTCGTATTCGAAGGGGCCGACGAGCCCGTGGCTGATATAGGCCAGTGTTTTTTTCATCCGTTGGACGTGGGCGGCGGGCTGGAACTTGCGGGATTCCCGGGCGATTTCCTCGTAGAGTTCCAGCACATGATCTAACAAATCACGGTGGGTCGGCACCGGCGGCGGGGTTCCCGTGAAGACCGCGCGCAGTTGGGCAAAGATCCACGGGTTGCGGATCGCGCCGCGTCCTATCATCAGGCCCGCCGCGCCGGATTGATCGAGCAACGCGAGACCGGTGGTGGTGTCCACGACGTTGCCGTTGGCGATCACCGGGCAGGTCATGGCGTCCACCGCCATCCTGATGCACGCGGGACGCACCGGTGTTTGATAGAGTTCCTTCACCGTCCGGCCATGGACGGTGAGCACATCGATGCCGTGACGGCGGAAAATTTCGAGCAGGGCCGGGAATTCATCCGCGTCCGCGAAGCCGACGCGGGTTTTCACGGTGAAGCGGCCGGGAATGGCCTTGCGCAAGGTTCCTAACAGGCGATCGACGCTTGCCGGGTCGCGCAACAATGCGCCGCCGGCGTTTTTTCGGCAGACGATGGGGGCGGGGCAGCCGAGGTTGAGGTCGATGCCGGCCACGGGCAACTCCGCGAGTTGTTTGGCGGTGCGGACGAGGCTCGGCAAGTCGCGCCCGATCATTTGCGCGAACACCGGCCGGCCGGTCGCGTTTTCGACAATCGAGCGCAGGATGTAGGGCTGCGGACAACTATCCGGGTGGACCCGGAAATACTCGGTCACCCACCAATCCGGTGCCCCCCGCCGCGCGAGCACCCGCAGAAACGGCAGGTCCGTCACATCCTGCATCGGTGCAAGCACCAAGGCGGGGCGGCCGGATGGAAGAATCTCATGCATCTTGAATGACATATCATCACCCCGCGGAATTGCATTGACAACCCAATCTCCGCAAGCATTGTTGCACGCAAGACAAACAACCAAGGGGATAGCAGTGGAAAGCGATATATTGCACACCGAAAAAATTCTGGCGGATCGGAAAATATTCTTTCTCGATCTGAAGCAAAACAACCGCGGCATGGTGGTCAAGATCACCGAAGAAGTCGGCGGCAATCGTGATACGATCATGGTGCCCGCCGAAATCCTCGGCGACTTCATCGCCGCGCTGACCGACATCAAGGCCACCGCCGACGAGCAGAAGTAACCGCCGGATCGGTATCACACCAACTGGGTGTCCACCAGGAACCGATAGGTGCCGGCGCGTTCTATCAGTTCATCATGGGTGCCGGATTCGACGATTTGGCCGCGATTGAAAACCAGAATCCGGTCGGCGTGGCGCACAGTGGATAGACGGTGGGCGATGACCAGGCTGGTGCGACCGCGCATCAAGCGTTCCAGCGCTTCATTGACGAGCCGTTCGCTCTCGGCATCCAATGCGGAGGTGGCCTCGTCAAGTAACAGGACGCGCGGATCGGCGAGGATCGCGCGGCCGATGGCGATGCGCTGGCGCTGGCCGCCGGAAAGTTTGGTGCCGCGCGGGCCGACGAGTGTCTCGAAGCCCTCGGGCAGCGCGGTGATGAACTCATGGGCGTTGGCCAGCCGGGCGGCGGTCTCGATTTCCTCGAACGAGGCACCGGGTTTCCCGTATTCGATGTTTTCGCGGATGCTACCACCGAAGAGCAGGACTTCCTGTGGCACGATGGCGATTCGTGACCGGATAGCCTCTAACGAAAGCGAGGCGGCCGGCCGGCCGTCAAACAGAACCTGTCCGTTAGGCAGCTCGTTGAACCCGAGAATCAACGAAAACACCGTGGATTTCCCGGCCCCGGACGGCCCGACCAGCGCCACCCGCTGACCCGGCTCGACACTGAAATTCAGATCTTCCAACACCCTCACATCCGGACGCGACGGGTATTCGAACGAGACATGATCGAAGGCGATGGAACCGCCGAGTTGTGCCGAGGCGTCGCCGTCGGTGCGCTCGGGGGGGGTGTCTAACAACTCGCGCAGGCGGTCGGTGGCGCCGGCCGTTTGCTGGAGTTGCGAGATGATCTCGGGAAACGATCCGAGCGAGGCCCCGACGAAGATCGAGAAGAGAATGAACGAGGCGAAGTTCGTCCAATTGATCTGACCGGTCGCGAGCATCTTCGCGCCATACCAGACGACAAACGAGATCGTGCCGAAGAGCGCGAAGATGATGAACGAGAGGAAAGCGGCGCGGGTCTTCGCGCCGCGTTTCGTCACGCCGAGGAATTCTTCCAACGAGCGCGCGTAGCGGGCGCTCTCGAACGGCTCATTGGTATAGGATTTCACATCGGCGATGCCTTGCACGGTCTCTTCGATCACGGTACCAGCCTCCGCCAGCGAATCCTGTGCCGCCTTGGAATAGCCGCGGACTTTCCTACCGAAAAACGCGATTGCCATGACCACCACCGGCACGCTGCCGAGCATGATGAACGAGAGTTTCCACGAGGAAACAAAGATGAAGATCAAGCCGCCCACGAGGACCACGCTCTGGCGGATCGCTTGGGGCACGGTGTTGAGCAGGGTGTCACGCACCACCCCGAGGTCCGCGGCAACGCGGTTGCTCAAGGCCCCCGCCCGCTGCTCATGGAAAAACGACATCGGCAGCCGCACCATGTGCGCGAACAGCTCGCGCCGCAACCGGTTGAGCGCCGCCTCGCCGGAACGAATAAACCCCTGCACCCGGAAAAATGCCACGAACGCCTGCAACGCAAGCACTCCGGAAAGTTGCATCACTAACTGGTTGGAACGTTGCAGGATGATCTGTGGATCGACGTGCTGGTGCAGCGAGTCGGATGGATTGCCAACCAGCTCTTTCAAAAAATACGGGAACCCCAGCGAAAGAATGGCGGTGAAAAACAAGGCCGCCAGCGACGGGAAAAACACCGCCTTCTCCGCCAACAGATAACCGAAAATCCAACGGTGGGCGGAAATGGATTTTTTCATTGGCGGCGGGGACATGCCCCCATCGGAAACGATGGACAGCCCGGCGTCAATGGCTCATCCCATCTCTCACAAATGATGTGTCACTCATCCGGAGATTCAACGTGAATTGTACTACCGCCGCCAAGCCGGTCTGGCCGATGAAGACGTCGAACTCGGCCGGATTAAGCGGGATGGGCGGCTTGAGGTGTCAGCTCTGTGCCCATGTGCCGCGGATCTCGTGGGTCATCTGGGCGTTGAGTGCCTCGGGTGACACGATGCGGTATGCCTTGGGATCCCAGACCACTTCGCCGCCGGACTTGATGGCGAGCAGCGAGAGGTGGCTGATGGCGTCGGAACGCACCGCGTCCTCGATCGGCCCGATGGAGGGCGAGCGGTCGCGGACGGAATCCACGAACGCCTTGTAATAATGGTTGCGATAGAGCACCCGTTGTTTGCCCTCGCATTCTTTCATTTTCAACCATTCCGGGTTGCTCGCCTCGCTGCCGCCGCGGCTCAGGCTGACCCATCCCTTCGGGCCGAAGAACGTCGTGCCGTCACCTTTGAAATTCTTGCGATACTTTTTGACGATGGGTTCGGCGTGGTTGCTGCTCATGAAGCGCATCGGCAGACCACCGCCGAACTTGATCTGCACATCCCAGGTGGCGCAGGTGTTGTAGAGCGCGTTGGGCGTCGGGAAGTCGCCTGTGCCGCGGAAACTGGCCGGACCTTTCTGGTCGTAGTCCAGACCCCAGATCGCGATGTCGAGCGGATGCGCGCCCCAACCGGCGATGAAGCCCAGCGCGTAATCCGAACAAAGCCATGAGCCGACGCTGGTGAGCCGATCCTTGCTGCACGGTTTCATCGGCGCGGGACCGATATAGAGATCATAGTCGAGGCCGGCCGGCACCGGGATTTCGTCGAGCGAGCCACCGCTGGCGCCCGCAGGGGCCCACACCTCGATGCGCTCCAAATCGCCGATGTAGCCGTTGAGTACCAACTCGATGCCGCGCTTGAGCATCTCCTGGCTGCGTTGTTGCGTCCCGTATTGGAAAATCCTGTTGTGCTTCCGGCACGCCTCCAACATCGCCTTGTTCTGGGCCAGCGAGTGGCCCAACGGCTTCTCGATATACACATCCTTGCCCGCTCTAACAGCCGCCAAGCCGACCGGCACGTGCCAGTGATCGGGCGTTGCGATGACCACCGCGTCAATCGTCTTGTCGGCCAGCAACTCGCGGAAATCGTTGTAGAGTTTCGCCTCATGCTTTTGCGTCTCCATGACGTGCTTGCCCGCGGCCTCGCGCCGCGCCTGATAGGGATCGGCGATGGCGACGCTGACCGCACCCTCGATGCCGAGGAAATTCCGCAGCAGGCCGGAGCCCTGGCCACCGACGCCGATATGGCCGAGTTGGATTTTCCGGCTGGGCGCGGTTTCGGCAGCGAGCACGCGGCTGGGGATGAATTGTGGTGCCACTGCGGCGGCGATCACGCCCCCGAGAAATTTGCGGCGATTGGTCTGGGATTCGATTTTCATGGTAGGAATTCGGAGTTACAGTTGTTTGGCAAAGGGGTTCAGGACAGTGGTGCTTACGTGGCGATGACATCAGGTCTTTCACCTGATAAGGCGCCTTGATTTTTTCCGGGTTGGTTCCGGCCACGGCAGGTTGAACTACCCAAAACTTACGGGCGAGATGCAACCATCACCCGGAAACCATAATTGTAGTGGACATAATTGGGGCCGGTCCAACTGTTGCGGGCTGCGGCACGGCAGCGGGAGGGATCGTTGTGCCACGACCCGCCGCGGACCGCGCGGAACTGCGTCTCGGTGGTGTTCTCGGGATCCACGTTCCCGGCCTTCGCGTAATACTCCTTGTCGTTCCAGTCGCGGCACCATTCCCAGACGTTGCCATGCATGTCGTACAAGCCCCAGGCGTTGGGTTTCTTCCGCCCTACCGGGTGCGCATATTCCTCGCCCGTCTTGCGTGTGTTGTCCTGAAACCATGCGTACTCGCCCAAAATCGACGGATCATCGCCGCAACAAAAGGCCGTCGTGGTTCCCGCGCGGCAGGCGTATTCCCATTGCGCTTCCGTCGGTAGAGCGACCCGTTTGCCGGTCTTCTTCGAGAGCGCCTCGCAGAACTTGCCCGCATCATTCCAACTGATCCAACTGGCGGCATGGTCGGCACCGGGTTTGCCCGACATTTTGCCCAGCCACGGTTCGGTGTCCATCACCGCACGCCACTGGGCCTGGGTGACCTCACAGGCGCCCATATGGAACGGCTCGCTGATCGTCACTTCACGCTGGGGACCTTCGTCATTGCTGCGGCCGGTTTCGGTCTGCGGCGAACCCATCAGGAACTTGCCTGCCGGGATCAACACGAGTTTGAGCGTTACACCGTTGCCGAGGTCAAGTGTTAGATCCTTCCGCGCTCCGGGTTCACCGTTGCGTTTGTCTGGCATTTCTTCGGCGCATACCGCAGAGGAGCCGCAGGCAAGGGCAAGACACAGCCCCAGGATGGCTGGGAAATTGTTATGTGGGTTGGCGTGCACGAGAAAGTCAAGGTGGGGATCGGGAGTGGGGTATCCAAGGGTTGCAGGGGAACAATCAACTGCCGTGCCGTGAGCGTGGCTAGCCACCCCGCTTTGTCAAGATATGACTTCGGGGAAATTCGGCAGGAGGAGTCAGCAGACTGGAAGACGCAAGACGCAGCAATGATAGGGCACGGAGGCTTCCCGCATACAATTTTCGGGAGGTTTTTTAATTGAGGAGACACATTTTTCGAGCATCGGAGGCACCGCATTCACGGCGGGTGGCGGGTTTCCGAGCTCCTGATTTCCGCTCCGCACATTGACTTGCTCCTGTGCGGATGGTCCCAATAGCAATTTCCTATCAAGCAAACACAACCAAGACACACCATGACAGAACCACAAAAGACCGTTTCCACCAGTTCGCTGATGCAAGAAAACCGCACGTTCCCACCGCCCGCCGAAGCGGTCAGCCGGGACTACATCAATGCCGCGCAATACCAGGCGATGTATGAGAGTTCCATCAAGGAACCCGACAAGTTCTGGCTCGAGCAAACCGATGCCCTCGAATGGTTCAAGAAGCCGACGGAAGCCCGCAAATTCATCTGGGACACTGCGGCGCGCAAGGTCGAGCACACTTGGTTCAAGGATGGCCAGCTCAACGTCAGCGTCAACTGCCTGGACCGCCATGTGAATGTCGGCAATGGCGACAAGGTTGCGCTCATTTTCCAAGGTGAGCCGGAGGAGGATGTCACCAAGATCACCTATAAGCAGCTCCTCGCCGAGGTCTGCAAGCTTGCCAATGTTCTCAAAGGCCTTGGCGTGAAAAAGGGCGACCGCGTGGCCATATATATGCCGATGGTGCTCGAACTGCCCGTCGCCATGCTCGCCTGCACGCGTATCGGAGCGATTCACTCGATCGTGTTCGGCGGTTTCAGCGCGGACTCGCTCAGCGGCCGTATCAATGATTCCACCTGCAAGTTGCTCATCACCGCCAGTTGCGGCCTGCGCGCCGGCAAGACCATCCCGCTCAAGGCCATCTCTGACGAGGCGCTCAAGACCTGTGAAATGGCCGCCGGCCGCGACCTGTGGTGGCACGACGTGATGGCAAATGCCGCCGCCGAATGCACCCCGGAAGTGATGAACGCCGAGGATTGCCTCTTCATGCTCTATACCTCCGGTTCCACCGGCAAACCCAAGGGGGTAGTTCACACCACCGCCGGCTACCTGCTCCATTGCGCTCTAACAACCAAGTATGTCTTCGACATCCATGACGGCGACGTCTTCTGGTGCACCGCCGACATCGGCTGGGTCACCGGCCACAGCTATATCGTGTATGGCCCGCTGTGCAACGGCTTCACCAGTGTCATGTTCGAGGGCGTGCCCACGTTCCCCGATGCCGGCCGCTTCTGGCAAATCGTCGAGAAGTTCAAAGTCACCCAATTCTACACCGCGCCCACGGCGATCCGTTCGCTCATCCGCCTTGGCGAGGAATGGCCTAACAAGTATGACATGAGTTCGCTCAAAACGCTTGGTTCGGTTGGCGAACCGATCAATCCCGAGGCCTGGATGTGGTATCACCGCGTTATCGGCAAGGAGAAATGCCCGATTGTCGATACCTGGTGGCAGACTGAAACCGGTGGCCATCTGATCACGCCGATGCCCGGCGCGCACACCCTCAAGCCCGGCAGCGCCAACCGCCCGTTCTTCGGGGTCGAACCGGTCGTCCTGCGCGATGACGGCGTGGAATGCAGTGTGAACGAAGGCGGCAAACTCTGCATCAGGAAACCGTGGCCCGGCATGATGCGCACCACCTGGGGTGACCACGACCGCTTCATCGACACCTATTTCACGATGTATCCTAACATCTACTTCACCGGTGACGGTTGCCGCATTGACCAGGACGGCGATTATTGGCTGATGGGGCGGGTGGACGACGTGGTGAACGTGTCCGGTCACCGCATCGGCACCGCCGAGGTGGAAAGCGCGTTGGTCAGCCATCCGATGGTTTCCGAGGCCGCCGTGGCACCCATGCCGCACGACACCAAGGGCCAGGGGCTATACGCCTTCGTCACCCTCAAGGAAGGCGTCCATGAGAGCGATGCGCTCAAGAAGGAACTCGTCATGCATGTCCGCAAGGAAATCGGCCCGATTGCCGCACCGGACAAGATCCAGTTCGCGCCCGGCCTGCCGAAGACGCGCTCGGGAAAAATCATGCGCCGCATCCTGCGCAAGATCGCCGAAAACGCCGTCGATGAAATCGGCGACACCTCGACACTGGCCGATCCGCACGTGGTGGAAGCCTTGGTCCAGGGCAAGCAATAGAACCATGGGTTTTCCATCATCCCTAACGGATGCCACACACCAGCCGTGGCATCCGCGTCAACTTAAATAGATATATGAACACCCAAACCAGCATCAGCCAGCCAGCAATCACCCATCGCGGTTGGGCCGTGACCTTCTCCGGCCTCGGTATCAACCTCGCGCTCGGCATCCTCTATACGTGGAGCATGTTCAAGGGCGCCATCGAGAAAGAATTCGGCTGGAAGGGCGACCAATTGAACGATCCTTATGCCCTGTGCTGTCTGGTGTTTGCCTTCGCCATGATTCTGGCCGGGCGCTGCCAGGACAAGTTCGGCCCGCGTCTCACCGCCTCCATCGGCGGCCTGCTGGTCGGCGCCGGGTTCGTCCTCTGCTCGACCACCACCAGTTATGTCATTTGGTTGTTAGGTTTTGGCGTGCTGGCAGGCATTGGCATTGGCTTCGGCTATTCGTCCGCCACCCCGCCCGCGCTGAAATGGTTTCCACCATCGAAAACCGGCCTGATTGCCGGCCTGGTGGTGGCCGGTTTCGGCCTTGCGCCGGTCTATCTCGCGCCGGTGTCGCAGTATTTGCTCGGCCACTATCAGATCCAGAAATCGATGCTCATTCTGGGCCTCGCCTTTGTGATCATTGTGTGTGGCTTGGCGCAAATGCTGGTGAATCCGCCGGCCGGCTACGTCGCCGGCCCGCAGCCCGCACCTGGCACTGCCGCCAAAGCGCTGGCCGCCAACGCCACCCCGGGCGAGATCCTGCGCCAACCGACGTTCTGGTTGTTGTGGGTGATTTACTTCATTGGTTCGGGTGCGGGCTTGATGGTCATCGGCAGCATCAGCGGCATGGCCAAGAAGAGCATGGGCACGGCGGCCTTCATCGCGGTGGCGATCATGGCCATCGGCAATGCCGGCGGGCGCATCCTCGCCGGCACTCTATCAGACAAGATCGGGCGGCGCTGGACCTTGTGCCTGGTGCTGCTGATCCAGGCGCTGCTGATGTGCGTTGCGATTCCCGTGACCGCCTCCAAGGATATGCCGGCCGTGGTTATCGTGCTGATGGCCGCATTGATCGGCGCGAATTATGGCGCGAATCTCGCCCTCTTCCCGTCCTTCACCAAAGACCTGTGGGGCCTCAAGAGCTTCGGCATGAACTACGGCGTGCTGTTCACCGCGTGGGGCGTCGGCGGCCTGGTGCTGCCTCGTCTCCAGCAAACCCTCACCGCCGCCAGCGGCGGCAGTTATACGTGGTCGTTCATCACCGCAGGCGCGCTGCTGCTGGTCGGCACCGGCCTCACCTTTCTCATCAAACCCCCGCCGCCAAAACCCGCGGCATAAGGGTAATACACCGCTCGGGAATGATATTGAGCTAACATATTTCGCGATAAACTGATTTATGCATCCAACAACGACCCATGACCAACCACCGGCGCGCCCTGCGTGTCTTCTCTGCCTAATCACCCTCCTCGTCTCCGCCCACGGTGCCAGTGCGCAAGGCTGGCAACTGTCCGACAAGCTGACGCTCAAGGCTGATCTGACGTTGAAGGAAACCTACGACGACAATGTTTTCATTCTCGACACCCCGCCCAACCCGGCGCTCACGCCGCCGGCCGGTTATACTATCAGGGAGCCGGAGGTGGGGTCGTTCGTCACCAGCATCACGCCCAGTTTGGCATTGACCTACAAGCCTTGCGCCGAGTTTGCCGCGACCCTGTCGTATGCGCCGGAATTCACCTGGTACGAAAGCGCGCACCCGGCGACATTGGTGCCATCGGCGGTGTTCCCTTGCGGGACCGGCGCGATGCCGCCATTTACCGCGATAGCATCAAAGTGACGATTCCCGTCGGCAAATGGTTCTTCCGTCCGGTGTTTACGAGTTATGTCCATGATTTCCAAACCGAGCAGATTGCTAATCTGAAAAAGAATTTCGACAATTTCATTTACGGCAACTACATCGACCGCTGGGATGTGAGCGGAGGCTTGGACATCGGCTACGAGATGTTCGACAAAACCAAGCTGGTTGTTGGCTACCGCTACGGCCACCAGGATCAGGGCACCGTGCCGAATAGTGCGGGCGTCATCACCGAGAGCCCTTACATCAACAATTACCAACGGTTTCTGCTAGGTGTTGAGGGTACCCCGGCACCGTGGGTGAAACTCGCCGTGCTGGCTGGTCCGGACGTGCGCGACTGGCAACGTGTCACGCCCGCCGGTTTTGATCGTGGCGAGACGCTGTGGTATGTGGACGCCATGGTGACGCTGCTGCCCACCAAGCAGGATACCATCACCTTCAAAATGACACGCTACGAACAGCCGGCGTTCACCAGCCAGAGTGTCTATGAAGATATCAAGTATGACCTCGTCTGGCGGCACAAGTTCAGCGATAAGTTCACCGTCGGCGCGGGGATGACACTCTATATCGGCGATTGGCAGGATCCGGTCCTGCGCGATGACTGGATTTACACTCCGAGCCTGATGGCCAGTTATGCGTTCAGCCCGAATCTGACCGTTGATGCTTCGTGGGCGTATGACAACGCGGTGAACCAAGTCACTAGCACCCCGACGAATTACGCCAATGGCCGCGAGTACACGCGCAACCTCGTTGCCGCCTCGCTGAAATACACGTTCTAGCAGATTGCGCGCTGTTCTAGCAGATGGAGCATCGGGTGTGGTGGCGTTGACGCAGCGCCGCCATCACGGAGACCCCGCGCCGGCAGCGGGCCTGTGCAAGACGCATGCATGCGTCCTCGCAGCCGATCGTCCGCATCACCGAATCACCGTCCCCTTGGGCAAGCCCGCGACCACGAGATCATAGGAATGATCGATGAGTTCCCGGACCAGCCCGGCGGGCACGGAACCGTCGAGCACCAGGGTGTTCCAATGGCGCTTGTTCATGTGATAACCGGGCGTGATGGCAGGGTATTGGTCCCGCAGATCGAGGGCCCGCTCGGGGTCGCACTTCAGGTTGACAGCGGCGGGGAAATCATCCGGCGACGCGAGCGCGAACATTTTCCCTCCGACCTTGTACACCAAGGTGTCCGGGCCGAAGGGCAGGGTTTCCGCCGCCCCCGGTTTTGATAGAATGTGGCTGATGACGTCGGGCAGGTCCATGGGGAAGTTACGCTCATCCTGGCGCGACACGATCACGTTGCGGATATACCATCAAGGTAACTGGTTTGAATATGTCGTCCATCTCCTATGCCGGGTCAAGCACCGGCTCCGACGGCAGGGACCATGAACGCTATTAGCGCCGGAGGCTCCGCGACAATCAGAACGCCTCTTGTTCGGTGCGGTGGAGGATTTCCTGCTGGAGTTCGGTGGTTAGATTGACGAAATAGTCCGAGTATCCGGCGACGCGCACGATGAGGTCGCGGTGTTTTTCCGGATGGGCGAGCGCATCCAACAGGGTTTCGCGGGACACCACGTTGAACTGGATGTGGTGGGCGTCCTTGGAGAAATAGCCGCGCACGAGGTGGGTGAAGTTGCGGATGCCCTCGTCATCGGCGAGCAATTGCGGGGTGAGCTTCTGGTTGAGGAGCGTGCCGCCCGTTTTGATATGGTCGAATTTGGCCGCCGAGTTGAGCACTGCAGTGGGTCCGTGGCGGTCGGCTCCCTGTACCGGGGAGATGCCTTCGCTGACAGTTTCGCCGGCGCGTTTGCCATCGGGCAGCGCACCCGTCACCTTGCCGAAATAGACATGGCAGGTGGTGGGCAGCATGTCCACGCGGTGGTGGCCGCCGCGGGTGTTAGGTCGGCCGTCGATCATGCCCCAGAACGCCTCGAACACGCGCGGCAACAGGACGTCGGCGCGGTCGTCGTCGTTGCCGTATTTCGGGGTTTCCTCGAGGAAATCGTGATGCAGTGATTCGTGGCCGGCGAAGTCCGCGCTGAGGGCGGCGAGCATTTCATCCCAGGTGCAGCGGCTGTTCTGATAGATATTCTGTTGGATGGATGCGAGTCCGTCGGTGACGGTTCCGAGGCCGACGCCCTGGATGTAGGTGGTGTTGTAACGCGCGCCGCCCTGGTGATAGTCGCGGCCCTTGGCGATGCAATCGTCGATGAGCAGCGAGAGGAACGGCGCCGGCATGTATTTGGCGAACAGCGTTTCTATCAGATTATTGCCGCGGATCTTGATATCCACGAAGTGTTTGAGCTGGCACTCGAAGGCCGTGAAGAACGCATCGAATGATTGGAAATCGCGCGGGTTGCCGGTGTGCGGGCCGAGTTGTTTGGAGAGGCGCGGGTCGAACCCGTCGTGGAGCGTGAGTTCGAGGATTTTGGGCATGTTGAAATAACCGCTGAGGAAATACGCCTCGCGTCCGAAAGCCCCGGCCTCGACGCAGCCGGAGCATCCGCCGCGGCGCGCGTCTTCGAGGGATTTCCCTTGGCGGATCAGTTCCTGCACCACCGCGTCGGTATTGAAAATCGACGGTTGGCCGAATCCGGTGCGGACGATTCTAGCGACGCGGCGCAGCAGTCGGTCCGGGTTTTTTTTCGACACCTGGACCATTGAGCTGGGTTGCAGCAGGCGCATTTCCTCGATCACGTCGAGGATCAGGAATGTGAGATCGTTGACGGCATCGGAGCCGTCGGGTTTGATACCGCCGAGGTTGATCAGGGCGAAGTCGGTATAAGTGGCGCTCTCCTTGGCGGTGACCCCGACCTTCGGCGGTGCGGGGTGGTTGTGGAATTTCACCCAGAACGCCTGTAACAATTCAGTGGCGCGTTCATCGGTTAGAGTACCCTGTTCGAGTTCGCGTTCGTAGAACGGCCACAGGTGTTGGTCGAGGCGGCCGGGGTTGAACGAATCCCACGGGTTCAATTCGGTGATCACGCCGATGTGGACAAACCAGTAGTATTGCAGGGCCTCGTGGAAGGATTCCGGCGCGTTGGCCGGGACTTTGCGACAGATCCCGGCCATCGCGCGCAATTCGGCGGCGCGCTCCGGATTGCGTTCGGCGGCGGCGAGTTCATCTAACTTATGGGCGTGACGGCTGGCATAAATGATGAGCGAGTCCGCACACAGATCCATGGCGCGGAGTTGCTCGCGTTTGTCATAGGCCAGCGGATCGCTTTCGAAATCGAGGGCACTGATGGCGGCGCGGATTTCGAGTTTCAGGTCGAGGAAGCCTTTTTGATAGATTTTCTCGCCGAGCACGGTGTGCCCCGGGCTGCGTTGTTCCTGGAACTCGGTGAAGACACCCGCATCGTAGGCATCGATCCATTCGGGTGGCAGCTCGCGGAACATCCGCTCACGTTGTGATTGGCCCTCCCAGAACGGACGGATTTCCTCGAGATGAACGCGTCGGGCCTCGTCATCCACGCGGTAGGGGATTTTTTCGCGGGAATCGAGCATCTCGAAGTCGGCGGCGGTGTGGATGCAGATTTCCGGATAGGTCGGCACGGCGGCGGGGGCGGGGCCGCGTTCGCCGACGATCAACTCGCCGTCGCCGATGTAGAGTTGTTTTTGTTCGAAGATCGCCTTGAAGACCAGGGCGCGGCGCATTGGCACCGAGGCTTGGGCGTATTCCGGGGATTGGGCGGTGGCGGTGACGATTTGCGCACGTTCGATACTGATGCGCGGGACGGCGGTTAGGGTGGCGGTGCGCAGGGCTTGGATGCGTTTGTTCATGGGAATGGTGGGGTTCATATGATCTAACTGCCGACCTGCGGGTTGAAGCCGGCGGCGGTGAAACGGGCGCGGATTTCTTCAATCCGGTCGGGAGATGGTGGGTTGACGTCGGCCATGCGGTTAGGCAATCCGAGTCGTTGGTATTTGGCGGCGGCGATCCGGTGGTACGGCAGGATCGAGACGCGGCGGAAACGCGTGTTGGATAGCAACGCGATCATGGCTTCGAGATTACGCGCGTCGTCATTCACGCCGGGAATCAGGGGCAGGCGGATCCACACTTCCACCGGGAGGCAGCTGAGCAGTTGCAGGTTGTCGAGAATCCTGCTGTTGCCGGCACCGGTCCACTCGCGGTGGACGTTGGTGTCCATGGCCTTGAGATCGTAGAGGATTAAATCGGATAGAGCAGCGGCTTCTGATAGAACCGCAGGTTCCACGTGGCCGCAGGTGTCGAGGGCGGTGTGCAGTTCGCGTTTCCGGCAGGCACGCAGCAACTCGAGGACGAAGGCGGATTGGAGCAGCGGTTCGCCGCCGGAGAGGGTCACGCCGCCGCCGGAGGTATCGTAATATGGCACATCCCGTTCGAGTTCGCGCACCAACCCGGGCACCGTGACATCGCGGACGCGGAAGTGGGCACCCGTTTCCGCGCCGTTGGCGAACGATTCCGGGTTGTGGCACCACGCGCAGCGCAGCGGGCAACCCGTTAGAAAAACGGTCGAGCGGATGCCTGGGCCATCATGTGCGGAGAACCGTTTGACATCGAAGATCCGGCCGGTCGGGACGGTCTTCACGGAAGGCTCCGTGACGGTCCCGGGGCGGTCGGCTGCGGTGCATGAAACGGGGATCACCATGGGCGTGAGAGAACGCGGGGAAGATGCCATCGCGCTGCCGGCGAGTCAACCGGGATGCACTGAAAACAAGGGTGTTATGCCAAATTTGCAGGGTGAGCTTGAGAAATGGCCATGGACCGCGGGGATCGGCCATAGGCCGGCATACCAAGTTGCCCGAGGTGGATTATTTGCTAAGCATCCGGCACGGGATGTGTCATACGCCATGAACAAC
>JAPLUJ010000570.1 GCA_026397695.1 Verrucomicrobiota bacterium
GAGACAAAGAAAGAATCGCCGATCGACGTGCCGAGCGGAGGACGTGCTCCGGATCCCTGTTCGAAACCTAACGGGAGTCCGGGGATTTCCGTGACCTTGCCCGACCGGCGGTCGATGCGGACCACGGTGTTGGCGTTGAGACGCCACTCGAGGGATTGGGAAGACCAGGTCATATTGCCCCACAGCACGTGGACCAGGAACGCCGAATCGCTGGCAATGATCTCCACCCAGTGATCCGCCTCGCCATAATCAATGGAACCCCATTGCAATGATTTGGGTGAAACGCGCGGCCACAACCCGGGACTGGCCGCCAGATCGATCCGTTGACGATACTGCCCATCACTGCAATCAACGGCCAGCAACCACGGACGGTTCACCGGATAGTAGGACGGCGGCGGGCCATTGTTGTCGGGCACCCAATTCGGCTGGATGTTCCAGTCCGGCACGGATTGAAGCAGGAACCATAACAGCGGGCGATCCAACGGATCGACAAAGGGGTTGGTGAGCACGGCGGCCTTGTCCGCCATGTTGCCGCGCACATCCACGATCCGGGTGACCTCCAGGGCGGCAACCTCGCGTTTCACCACGGGCGGCTGCGGGGCGGGCACCGGCTGCGCAACGGGAGTTGGCGGCGGAACAGGAGTTGGCAATTCGCTAGAGGGTTTTTCATCCACCAAACCTTGCTTTGCCTTGTCCAGCGTGGGCAGGTATCGGTCCAGATTTTCGAGAGGCACGCAAACTGCCATGGACGTTTGGCTATCCCCCTTCTCCGCCAGATGGGCCTGCTGCAAGCTGCGGGCCGCAAGCACCCTGGCTGCGCCGGAAGACCGCATGAAAGAGATCTCCGCCCGCCGGATGGCGGCGTGGGGGACATCCCGCCCCTGCATGGATTTTTCCCATTGACGACAAAAGATCTCCTCTCTGGTCAGGTGATATCCAGGATTTCTGACGTCATAGGAAATATTGTAGTAGATGGCGTTTCGCTCTCCTTGTTTCCTCCTGTCAAATAACTCCTCCACACCCCGGGATTTGTCCGGCAGACGAATCAGGGACTCGACGAGCCGTTCCGGAATGGCGGGAACCGTCGCAAAATGACTGGCCTCATAATAGTTGAAGGATTGTTTGAAGTAATAGATCAGTCGCCTTTCGCTCTGGCTTGGATCGATCATACGACGGACAAATCCGTCCAACTCACTGTCGTATTGTTGGAGCATGGCGAGCTGCCCGGCATCCATGCGTTGGGGTTGCATGATCACGCGCAAGCCCACGAAATAGTGCAACAGACGCCAGAAGGTTGCTTCGTCTGCCCGCTGGATGCTTGAGCCGATATCCACGTCTGTTTTCTTGATGATGGCGTCGTGATGGTGGTTGAACGAGTCCGCAGTGAACCGCAATAAATCCAAGGTATCGTCGAGGTGCGAGGCCCCCATCTGCATGACATCCGGCTGTCGCGGGTCCGGGTAATCGATGCGCCCGGGGTAATAACGGATCATGAAGGAAGGTGGCCAGAACGTCCGCGTGCAAAAGCGGGCGAGCAATTGAATGGATAGTGCGTGAGGTGGGTCCGCGCCAAGAAACAGCGCCGCTTCCACCATGGGCAGAACTTCGTTGCGACGGCCTATGTTTTGGAGCCATTCAGCTTCCCGCAGCAGGCGCTCTGCCTCGTCGGCAACCGCATAGGGATCACGCTCCTTGGGCACTGTCGTGTTGCCTGCGGCTTTCAGCAAGTCCCGCCAGACCTCGCGAATCATGCGCGGCAGTTCGTCCTGAGTGCCGGCGGCCTTGGCGTCGTGACTTTTGGCGGTCCCGCCCAGAGAGCGCAGGCGCAGGCCCAGTTCGATCCGGTTGTTTTCCAGCGGTGCAATGCCACCCTCGATCGTCCATGCCGCATTCCACAATGCCGCAGGTTTTTGAAACGTTTTCTCAGCCACGATGGGCAGCATTTGATCGCGGGTCAGCGAGATCATGCCCGGCGTGGCATCGATGGCACCCAGCAAGCCCGTCCGCAAGCCGGCTTCCAGCGAACGCCGCGAGGGCACCTTGGCATCGGCGGTCAGGCCGAGCAGGGTCACGGCGGTTAGAGAGCGGCCTTCAAGCCGCTCCTGGAGTTTCGCGCGAACCGCCGCCAGATAGTCATTGGCGAACTGCGCGGGTTTGAATTCCTTGGCATCCAGATGGCGGCGTTCGATGGCC
>JAPLUJ010000427.1 GCA_026397695.1 Verrucomicrobiota bacterium
GATGACAAGAAAGTGGTGGTTATTTATGATTCCAAAAACGCGCCGCTGCACTCGCCGGTGTTTCTGGGTGCCCGCCAACGTCCGCCGCTATTATCTAACAGCGTGGACCCCCTGAAAGCCGCGCATCCCCGCCCGACCGGCACCTTCATTTGCCAGAATGCGCGCTTCACCCGGAATACCACCGCCGGTTGGCCCCACGTGCGCGCCATCCGGGTTCTAGCGGGAAAGGGACTCACGATGCGTTCCTCGCATTCCTATATTGTCCACGCCGGCAGCGAAGTCACCGAACTGGGCACCGTGCCGCTTGCCACAGATGGTTCGTTCGCGGTGGAGGTGCCGGCGGACACGCCGATCGCCTTCCAAGCCGTCGATGGCGAAGGACGCTCGGAACTCAATGAAATGTCATGGATCTATGTGCGGCCCGGGGAAACGCGCGGTTGCGTGGGCTGCCACCAACCGCGACAGGTCGCCCCGCCGTTGGCAGTGCAGAGCGTGCAGGCCTTGCAGGTGCCGCCCCTGCGGCTGCCCGGCCGCGGCAATCCCCATCAATTCCGCGGCAACAATGCGGCCGTCACCGGCATGATGGAATTGCAGTTCGACCGCTATCGGGAAGTCGCCGGCATCAACCGGCACAGCGACACCCGTGAACCTCTAACAACCGGAATCCAGGAAGTCGCGGCGCTGATCGCCCTTTTGAAGGACCCCGCTGCCGATCTCAGGATCAGCGCCGCCCAGCGCCTCGGCATCTTCCGGCAGCGCTCCGCCGCCCCGGCGCTGGCACCACTCATGTTAGATGAAATGCGCGAGGTCCGGCTGGCGGCCGCAGTCGCCCTCGCGGCGTGCGGCAACCGGGATTCCATCCCGCCATTGTTAGAATCCCTGGGGGATGCCGATCCGCTCGTTGCCCGGGCGGCGGCGCTGGCCCTGGAAAATCTAACCGCCCAGGCGCAACCTTTCGATCCGTTTGGCGGCAGGGACGGGCAAACCAGTCAGGCGGCTGCATGGCGCGAGTGGCAGCAACAGCATCCGTGGAATGTGTTAGAAGAGGATCTGGTCAAACGGCTATCCGGTGCAGACCGCGATGACATCCGCAAGGCGGCGGTTGCGCTGGGACACATCGGCGGTGACGCCGCCCGCCGGGGGTTGCGCGAGTATGTGCTGCAGGAAAGCCAGCGGAATCCTTATCCGGAATGGGGCAGGAAACATACCGGCGACAAGGCGCGTTTCAACTCGCTGGCCGACGTCAACCCCCGCACGTTGCAGGCTGCGGTTAGATCGTTGGGTTGGCTGGCCGATACCGCGTCGGTGGCGATGCTCGCCGAAACGCTGCGCCAGCACGCGGACCCCGGGACGGCCAACCTGTTTCTAGCAGAAGCGGCGGCGGAGGCACTGGGCCGCATCGGCACTCCCGCTGCCATCGCGGCCTTGATCGACGCCTTTGCCAAGTTGCCGGATTACCCGCTTTACACCCGTTGGTATGGCGATCACGAGGCGCTGATAGCCTGCCATGCCTCACCGGTGCATTATTATATCATCGAAGCGCTCGATGCGCTCGGGGCCACCAACACGGGCACCATCGTGCCGGACCTCCTGCGTTCCTTGCCGACGGATACGGACCGGGCCTTGTTGCCCGGCAATGATGATTGCGAAACTCTAACGGGACGGGTGATCCGCCGCAGCGGTCGGCAAGTGGCGGTCATCGAAACCTGTTTGGCGATCCTGGGGGACACCCGGGCAACCCGGCAGCCGGACATCGAAAAGGCGATCCGCGTGACGCACGCGGCGTGGGGTGGCAAACCCGATGCGGAAAACCGGGCGGCGCAGATTCTCTCGCTGGTCTGTCGTGACCGTGCCTTCGAGCCACGCATCCGCGAGGCCTTGGCACGCTATTGGAACCAACCGGTCAGCATTCCCCGCGTGTACGACACCGGCATCCCGGTGGTCAACCAACTGCCGGTCCGCCACTGGGTCTCATTCTTCCTTGCCCGCTCGCTGGGAAATCTGGGAGATCCGCAATCGGCGGCTATGCTGGTTAAAGTGTTAGACGAATCGGTGCCGGAGGCCGCCACCGGCCGGCCTGATCCGTTAGGGCCGGGAGTGTTGTTTCTGCACAACGATCTCACCCCTTGCTGGCGCGCGGAAGTGGCCTGGGCGTTAGGATGCATCGGGGATGCGCGGGCGCAACCGGTGCTGCTCAAAACCATTGCCAACCTCGAGAATGCCACCGACACACGCTATGCCGCCGCCATCGCCGCCGGCCAACTCGCCGACCCGTCCGGCCTGGCCGCACTCCACCGCCTGGCCCAGGACTACCCGGAAATCTCGATCCGCCGCGCGCTGCTCAGGCGATAGGAGCCAGCGACGTGAATTTTTTCAAACTTTATTATTGACGAAGCCGAAAGAAATTGCAGAATTCGTCTCAACCTCGCGCAAGCAAGCGAGGCAGTTAGGGTTCCGGGGGGAAACCGCACTGCTTTTAACCGCTTGCTGAGCGCTACGAGAGGGGGATATAAATGGGCGCGGATCCGGTAACGGGTCCGCGCCTTTTTACTGCTAATTAATTGCTTTTTTTGAAGCCCGTTGGAAGAGCGGGTGGCCGATCATTGCCATGCCATCGACCACCCGGAACACATAGCCAAGTCGGGCGCTTGTCTCATGGGCGATGGCTAGGTGGCATAGGCGGTTTATTCAAGCGGGGAACTCAGCGTGGTGGAGATTCTCTCCTTTACAGAACGGGTTAGCCGGATGACTGATTGCGCCAACAATCTTTGTTGCGCATGGAATCCTCGACCGCCACTCCCGCTCCATCCACCGCCCGCCTGCGCTGGCTCGTGGTCGCCTCCCTTGGCCTTGGATCCGCCATGGCCGCGCCATGGATAGACCCACTCGCCTGGCGGGACGGCCTGCCGGAGACGGCCCGGTGGATCGGCCGCTTCCACCCGATGGTGCTGCATTTTCCAATCGTTCTGCTGCTGGTCGCGCTCGCCTTTGAGGTCGCCCGGTTGCCCGGGCTGCGGTGGATCCTGCCGTGTCCCGACAGTTCTACCGTGACCGTGATATTCGCGTGGGCGGCGGCGGGATGCACGCTTGCGGCCGGGTGCGGTTGGTTACTGGCGCAATCCGGAGGATACGAGAAAGAACTGTTAGACAACCACCTGTGGGCGGGTGCCGCGACGGCCGCCGGTGCCAATCTGGCGCTTATTTTCCGCTTGAGCGCGGGGGGTATCGGCCGGGGTTTTCTCAACGGCATTGCCAACCTCACCCTGGCACTCACCTGCGGTGTCATGACCGTAGCCGGCCATTACGGCGCCAACCTCACCCACGGCGAAACCTACCTGACCGACCATGCCCCCGATTTTGTCCGCAAGTTCCTCGGTCTCAGTCCCCGCAACGATGGCGGCCCCCCCCTCGGGATCAAGCCTGTCGATCAACGGCTGCTGTGGGACGACGTCGTCCTGCCGATCCTCGACGAGTGCTGTTCCTCGTGCCACAACGCGGGCAAGAAAAAAGGCGGATTGCGCGTTGATAGCCTGGCCGCCATACTCAAGGGCGGCACTTCCGGAGCCGCCATCGAACCCGGCAATCCCAAGGACAGCCTGCTCCTGAAGCGCATGCTCCTTGACCTCGAACACAACGATCACATGCCGCCCAAGGGCAAACCCCAACCCACTGCGGAGCAAATCGCCGCACTCACCTTCTGGATCGAAATGGGCGCACCCGCCGACAAATTGGCCGGTGACTTCGAACTCCCGGCCAAGCTCCGTACCGCCCTCGATTCCCTGCTGACTCCCGCCCAGCGCAAGGCCCGCGAATCTCAAATCATCGCCGAAACCGCGGCCCTCGAAAAAAACCTCGCGGCTCTTCGCAACAGCCTGCCAGGCAGCCTCGCCTGCGTGGTGGCCGGCAAACCTGAACTCGAGTATGCGCCCGGCATCCGCGCCGCCGAGGTGTCCGATGCCCAGCTTCAAGCAATGGCTCCCGTGGCCTCCAGCGTGGTGGCCCTGGATCTCCAGCAAACCAAGGTGACCGACGCCGGACTGGCCGCGCTGGCACCCTTCGTCAAGCTGCGCAAACTGCAACTCCAGAACACCGGGATCACCGACGCGGGGTTGGCACACTTGCGCCAATTGTCCGAATTGGAAGTCGTCAACCTCTACGGCACGGGCGCGACCGACGACGGCCTGCAATCCCTCACCAGCCTCAAACACTTGCAAAAAATCTACCTCTGGCAATCCAAGGTCACCGAGGAAGGTGCCGGGAAATTCTGCGAAGCCCTCCCCGGCGTGGAAATCAACCTTGGTCTAACCGAAAAACCACAACCCGCCGAAGCGCCGACCAAGGACAACGCCGCCAAGCCCGCTTCATCTAACAAACCCTGAGCGCCCCTCGCCATGAAAATCCCCAGTTCGCTCGCCCTTGTCGGGTCCTTGGTTGTTGCCGGTGCCGCCGTCGTCGGGATCAGCTTCATCCCCGGGGTTGCCTGGAAACAATTCCCGGGTGAGGCAACGCAAGTCCCGGTCTTCGCCGCGCCCGCAGCCACCGGCCCGGCCCTGCCCGAAGTGGTGACCTTCAACACCCACGTCCAGCCGGTCCTATCAGAGAATTGTTATCCATGCCACGGCCCCGACTCCGGGTCGCGCAAGGCGGATCTCCGGCTGGATCGCGCCGAGTTTGCCTTCAAACCGGCGAAGTCCGGGCAACCGGTGATTCTCAAAGGCGAGGGGGCGGCATCGGAGGTCATCAAGCGGATGCGCCACAAGGACCCCAAGGAAATAATGCCCCCCCCGGCCACCCACAAGGTCGTTGCCGAACGTGACATCGCCCTGCTAGAGAAATGGATCAACCAAGACGCCAACTACGAGGAACATTGGTCGCTCATTCCGCCCAAACGCCCGGCCGTCCCAGCCGTGCCTAACACCGACTGGCCCATCAACCCCATCGACCAGTTCATCCTCGACCGTCTGCAAAAGGAAAACCTCTCCCCCGCCCAGGAAGCCGACAAAGCCGCCCTGCTGCGCCGCGTCACCCTCGATCTAACAGGACTGCCGCCGGCCCCGGAAGCGGTCGACGCCTTCCTCGCCGACACCCACGCGGACGCTTACGAAAAAGCCGTGGATCGTTTGTTAGAATCGTCGGCATACGGTGAGCAACAGGCCCGTTATTGGCTGGACGCCGCCCGTTATGCCGACACCCACGGCATTCACTTCGACAACTACCGCAGCATCTGGCCCTACCGCGACTGGGTGATCAAGGCGTTCAACACCAACCAACGATTCGACCAGTTCACCCTCGAACAACTCGCCGGCGACCTCCTGCCCAACGCCACCATGGACCAGCAGATCGCCACCGGTTTCCACCGCTGCCTGCCGACCACCGGCGAAGGCGGCGCCATCGCCGACGAATACCTCGCCACCTATGCCAGGGACCGGGTGGAAACCACCTCGCGCGTCTGGCTCGGCCTCACCACCGGCTGCGCGTCCTGCCATGACCACAAGTTCGACCCGATCTCGCAGAAGGATTTCTATCAGCTCAGCGCGTTTTTCCGCAACAACCCGCTGTCCGCGCTGGATGGCAACTCGGCCGAGCATCCGCCCAATCTGCTGATCCCCAAAGCGGAGGACGTGCCGCGCATGGAGGAACTCGCGCGCTTGTTGCCCCTCAAGGAACAAGCCTTGAAGGATGCCGAAAAGGCGGAGGCCGGGCAACTCAAGGCCGCCCTCGCCACGGCTGCCACCGCCGCCGCGAACCTGCCGGAAGCCCCCACCGACCTGCTGCTGGCCTTGGCCGCTGCGGAGGGATCGGGCGGCACTGCGGATTTCACCCTCACTGGCCAACCCGCCAAAACCACTTTCGGAGGCAACTACCAATGGGTCATGCACGGGCCCATCCCGGCCCTCGCCACGGGCGAGAACTTTTCCGCGGAACTCGGTGACTTCGCCAACTACCCGAACACCCAGGCCTTTGCCTACGGTGCCTGGGTCCGTGGCGAAAACCTCGTGGGCGCGCTGCTCTCGCGCATGGATGAAGCCCACTCCTTCGCCGGCTGGGATCTGTGGTTTGAAAACAACACCTTCGGTGCCCACCTGATCCACCAGTGGCCCGGCAATGCCATCAAGGTGGTTTCCACCACCAAACTGCCACCTAATGAATGGTGCCACGTCATGGTCTCATATGACGGTTCCGCGAAAGCCGCCGGGGTTCAACTTTACCTCAACGGGCAAAGCGTTCCCGTTAGAGTGGACAACGATTCCCTAACAGGACCGCTCACCAACACCGTCCAAGTCCAGGTCGCCCGCCGCACCCCCGGCCAACCACTCGCCAAGGCGTCGTTCCACGACCTGCGCCTCTACCCGCGCGCGCTCCGCGCGGATGAGGCCCCGCTCATCGCGCTCGCGGCATTCCGCCCCCATCTCGCAACCATCGCCCCGGACAAACTGGAACCGTCGCTGCAGGCGATCCTTGCGGCCGTCATCACCCGCGGGAAGTCGTCCGCCGATCCGCTCCGGCGCGAGGTCGCCGCCCTGCAGGCTGAACGCGAGTCTATCAAAAAGCGCGGCGTGATCACTCTGGTGATGAAGGAAAACAACGAGGAACCCTCGGCCTACATCCTCAACCGCGGAGAATACAGCCAGAAAAAGGACAAGGTGGCTGCCGACATCCCCGCCGTCTTCGGCGTGCGCATCGCCAAGGACGATCCCCAAAACCGCCTCGGCCTGGCCCGCTGGCTCATCCACCCCGACCACCCGCTGACCGCCCGCGTCACCGTCAACCGTTTCTGGCAGCAACTCTTCGGCACCGGCCTGGTGGCTTCCTCGGAGGACTTCGGCATCAAGGGCGAACGGCCGGTTCATCCCGAGTTGTTAGATTGGCTCGCGCTCGAGTTCCGCGATCACGGCTGGGATGTGAAGAAGCTCATGAAACTCATGGTGACTTCCGCCAGCTACCGCCAATCCGGCGCCGCCAATCCAGCCAAGCTGGCAAAGGATCCCGCCAACCGCCTGTTGTCGCGTGGTCCCCGCCAACGCCTCGACGGTGAGATGATCCGCGACCAGGCGCTCTTTGTCAGCGGCCTGCTGGTTGACAAGATCGGCGGCCCGAGCGTCAAGCCATATCAGCCGGATGGCGTTTGGGAAGCGGTGGCGATGAAGGAATCCAACACCCGCAAATACGCCCGCGACTCCGGCGAGGCGCTCTACCGCCGCAGTCTTTACACCTTCTGGAAACGCAGCGCCCCGCACCCCTCGCTGGAGGCCTTCGGAACCCCGTCCCGCGAAAATTGCACCGTCCGCCGCGAACGCACCAACACCCCGCTCCAAGCCCTCGTCACCTTGAATGACATCCAGTTCGTCGAGGCCGCACGGGTGCTCGCAGAACGCGTCCTCAAACAGAAAACCAGTGACGCCGATCGCTTCGATTTCCTCTACCGTGTCGTCCTCGCCCGCCCGCCGAAGCCGGCCGAGCTGCCCGTCCTGACCGCCGCCCTAACGGATTTCCGCGCCACCTTCGACAAATCCGCGGACGACGCCAAAAAACTCGTGGGCTATGGCGAACGCGTGGCCGACCCGGCTCTCGCCGCTGCCGAATTGGCCGCCTGGACCGTCATCGCCAGCAATACCCTCAACCTCGACGAATCCCTCAACCGATAATCCCGAAATGGCTTGCGAATCCTACTATCGTTCTCTCACCCGCCGCGACTTCTTCGGCCAGTCCGCACGCGGCCTCGGCGTGGCCGCCCTGGCCAGCCTGTTAGGCGACAGCCTGCGCGGTGACACCAACTCCGCCCTCGCAATCAGGAAGTTGTTGCCGCACTTCGCACCCAAGGCCAAGCGTGTCATCTACCTGTTCATGTTAGGGGCGCCCTCGCAGATCGACCTACTCGATTACGGCTTGGACAAACTCTTCGACACCGACCTGCCCGAATCGATCCGCAAGGGCCAGCGCCTCACCGGCATGACCTCCGGCCAGGCGCGCTTCCCCGTAGCACCGTCCAAATTCAAGTTCACCCAACACGGCCAGGGCGGCACTTGGTTCAGCGAAATCCTGCCGTGGACGGCGAAGATGGCCGACGACCTGTGTGTCATCAAGACGATGCACACCGAGGCCATCAATCACGAACCCGCCAACTCCTTCATCAACACCGGCAACATGAACCCCGGCAGACCGTGCATCGGCTCATGGCTGTCCTACGGCCTCGGCTCGATGAACGAAAACCTGCCCGCCTTCGTCGTCCTCCACGCCCAACACTCGAACCCCAACTCCAACGTCCAGGCGATCTCCGCCAGACTCTGGTCCAGCGGCCCCATCCCGTCGCAACACAGCGGCGTCGCCAGCCGCCCGACCGGCGGCGGCATCCAATTCCTCAATGACCCGCCAGGCATGGATCGCGCCACCCGCCGCCGGATGTTAGACAGCCTCGCCGCCCTCAACCAACAGGAGGCCGACGCGTCCCTCGACCCGGAAACCCTCACCCGCATCGCCCAGTATGAAATGGCCTTCCGCATGCAGGCCTCGGTTCCCGAACTCACCGATCTCTCCAAGGAACCCGACCGCGTCCGCGCACTTTACGGCCCGGACGTCAACAAGCCCGGCACCTTCGCCCACTGCGCCCTGCTCGCCCGCCGCATGGCCGAACGCGGCGTGCGCTTCGTCCAGATCTACCACCGCGGCTGGGACCAGCACGGCACCCTGCCCGCCCATATCAGCTCGCAGTGCATGGACGTCGACCAGGCATGCCACGCCCTCGTCCAGGACCTCAAGGCCCGCGGATTGTTAGATGACACCCTGGTCGTGTGGGGCGGCGAATTCGGCCGCACCGTTTACAGCCAGGGCACCCTCACCCGCGACAACTACGGCCGCGACCACCACCCGAAGAACTTCTGCATCTGGATGGCTGGCGGCGGCGTCCAAGGCGGCATGACCTACGGGGAAACCGACGATTTTTCCTACAACATCGTCAAGGACCCCGTGCATCTCCGCGACTTCCACGCCACCTTGCTCCACCTGCTCGGCATCGACCACGAGCGCATGAGCATCCGCAGCCAGGGCCTCGACATGCGCCTCACTGGTGTTGAACCCGCCATGGTCGTCAAGGGCATCCTGGCC
>JAPLUJ010000719.1 GCA_026397695.1 Verrucomicrobiota bacterium
TGACGCGGGTATCCGGCACCGCCAGGATGGGGGCGGTGTCGAGCACCACGATATCGTAGTCGCGGCAGGCCTGATCGAGGACGGACTGGAGGTGAGTGATTTCGAGGAGTTCGCCCGGGTTGGGGGCGCGCATTCCGGACAGGATGATGTGGAGGTTTTCCTGGCCGCTATTGCGGCAGATGACCTCGTCAAAGGAGGCGAGGCCGGCAAGGCACTCGGTGATGCCGCCATGTGACTGTTCGCGGGTGAGGCCGAAGACCTTGTGGACCGAGGGTTTGCGCAAGTCCAGATCGATGAGGAGGGTCTTGCGTCCCTGGCCGGCGGCGGCAAGGGCGAAATTGGCGGAGGTCAGGGTTTTGCCTTCACCGGGGAGAGAGCTGGTGAAGAGGGAGATTTTGCGCGTTGCTTCGTCGCCGAGGAGGGAGACGGACGCGCGGAGGACGCGATACATTTCCGCATAACTGGTGGAAGAAGTGCCGTGACGGAAGACGAGGCGCCGGTCCCAATCCTGGTGGAAATTCGTTTTATCGTTGGGGTTGCGTTTCCGATACTGTTGTTCGGCGACGGCGAGGTGATGGAGTTTGATATCGGCAATCGCGGCGAGAACGGGCACGCTGGTCTCGCCGACGAGCTGAGAGACAGTGTGGAACTTGTTGTCGAGGCGGATCATGAGCAGGGCGAACAGGAGCCCGCAGGCAAGGCCGCCCAGAGTGCCGGAGGCGAAGACTTTGCTGGCAATCGGGGCCGAGGGGCCACCGGGCACACGGGCCAGATTGCTGACCTCGGCGGTGGATTCTTCCGACTCCTGATTGACGCTGGTTTCCTGCATGCGGGTCAGCATGCTGTTGAAGACACTCGTTGAACTGGTGATTTCGCTCTCCAGCACCCCAATGCGTGCGAGGAGTTGCTGACGGGCGCTGTGCAGATAGTCGTCAGGTTGGGTCAGGTGATCCGGCATTTCCTTGCCGACCGACTCCCAATAGGACTTGTCAGTCGCGGTCTTGCGGGCCGCATCGAACTCACGAATGAAACGCTCTTGAAGTTGTTTCAGTTCCGCGTTGGCGGCCATCATTTTCGGATGTTTCGGGAGGTAGCGGCGCTCCAACGTGGTGACCTCGTTTTCCTTGGTATCGAGCGCCTTGAGCACCTCCAGGGCGCGCGAGTAGATCGACTGGGTGCTACGGGCGGATTGGAGGCTGATGCGGGCGTCCTTGGATTCCTTTTCCAACAGATCGATCGAGCTGCTGCGGCCTGCGGTGCGGGCGCTGGCGATCTCGGCGAGGTATTCGCGGGCAATGGCATCGGCGAGGGCTTTGGAGACTTCGGGCACGGGGTGGGTGATGGCAATATCGAGCAGGCGGGTTCCGCGGCGGATGGAGACTTGCATCCAACCGGAGATCATGCCGCCGAGGACGGGGGCGGGCGGCGGGGCTTGGCGCGCCGAGTCGTCGTTGGCGGCGGTCTCCTTGCCAAGTTTGTTACGCAGCCATTCGGGCATCCAATCCACCGGTATCGGCATCAAGCCGGGCAGATCGCGAACATCCTGGCGTGATGCGACGCGTTCGAGCAAGTCCATGCGGCGGATGCGTTCGGCGACGGTGTTCATGGCTTCGATGCTGCCCAGGTTGATTTCATCGACCTGGTCGCGGGACATCACGGAATTGGTTTGCTGTTTGATCAGCAGGGATGCGGCGGCGGTGTATTGCTTCGGGGTTTTGGAAAGATAGTAGGTGGCTCCGAGAAATCCGAGGATCATCCCCAGAACAATCCAATACCAGCGACCAATGAGATGATTCGCCATCCGCCTGAGCTTGTCCTGATCGGGACGGCGCGATGTGCCGCTGTCCGGCATGTCCAGATCTTCAGAATCCTCGATATCGAATGCTTGGCGGCGTGAGCGCTGGGACGGTGACATAGACGGTGATCACATCATCGGGCTGAATGAGGAATGGCCGATCCCCGCGTAGGGAGATCACCTTGAAATCGACGAGGATGACCGTGCCCTTGCGGTTGATGGTGACTTTTTTCGGATTGGCCAAATCTGTCAGGCCGCCGGCCAAGGCAATCGCATTGACCAGATCCAGTTTGCCCTTGAGCGGAAAGGGCAAGGGGCCCGGCTTGCTGACTTGGCCAAGCACGGCGAACGTTTTGCCGATGAAAGCACTCTGGTTGACAATGATGCGATCGCCTGCGGCAAGTTGGGTGCGACCGGATGCGCCTTGGATCGCATCCATGCTGTAGGTGGAAGTCGCCCCTGAGGCGCGGACGAGGCGGATGCCATTGGCATCGGCGGTTTCGGCGAGACCGCCACAAGAAGTCATGGCGGTGACCAAATCGAGGTGGCCGGATACGGGCATCGGAATCTGGCCGGGACTTTTGACCGCGCCGATGACCGAGATGAATTCGGTGGCGTAATCGGTGACGGAAATGTTCAGTTTGGGATCGACGAGATAATCCTTGGCATAAAGTTCACGGAGGCGGTCGGCAGCGGCGGAGATGCTCAAGCCGCTGATCTGCACGGGACCGATGAGGGGGAACGATGCCTGGCCGGTTTTGAGGATGCGGACTTGGACGGAGAGATCCGCCTCTTCATAGACGGCCACGCTGATGACGTCGTTTGGGCGCAAGATGTAAGTGGCTTCCTCCTTGTCGGCCGCAAGGGCTGCCACGGGGAGGATCAACACCAGCATGAAGCGGAACAATCCCACGAATTTCATGGTATTTTCAAAGGGCTTGGGCATGGAAAATTGGATGCAGACAAAGGGTTGGACATGGATGGATGGACAGGACGTAGCAAGCCATGCCGAAAAATCGATAAGGTTTTCCATAACACAATACCAGCAAAAAAAGTGGCAAGCGATGGTGGAGCGGTGGGGCCCCGTATGGAAGTGCCGGTCAGGATCCGCGCTGACCGTAGATCCGTTAAAAATTCCGGTTGATGCTGAAGCCCATTTGCAAGGAGTCCCAGGAATTCCCGGTGCCGCTCGCACTGCTGCTCGTGTAGACGCCGCTCTGCTCGTTGTAACGGACAAACACGCTGGCGTTGCAGGTGTTGGCGAAAACGGGCATGCTGAGCGTGCTGTCGAAGTTCAGGGAGTCGCTGTCCGGTCGGCCCACTGCCATGCCTTGTGGAGAGGCCGAAGTGCTGGTGAGATAGGACACACCGAGGTTCAAGGTGGCCCGGCGGATCTTGCGGTGGTAGCCGAGCCGCAACGAATTGCTTTCATAGAACGCACCCGTACTCGTGGGGTCGGCCTGCATACCCCGGGACCACGCAAGGCTCATGCCCCACAAGCGCGATGCCTGATAGTTCAGCGCCAGCGATCCCGACAGCGCCGGATCTATGGATTGCCCGTTGTCGGCTTGGTAAAAGTCAATGCCGGTCTGGGAAGTCAGCGTGATTTTTCTGCTCAGCTTGTAATTCAGGGTGACGGTGGGGCCGATGGAAGTACGGTTTTGTTGGGGAATGATGCTGGAGGGGTAGGTGCCGCTCATGGAGGTGTAACGGATGCCCGGACCAATCTCTGTTAGAACGGAATACCGCCACAAAACCGACGTTCCGAGACTGAAATAACTCGTATCGCCATAACCGCCGCCGGTCGAAGTGGTGGAATTCTGGTCGATATTTCCCGTCAGCGAGATATCCTTGTTGAGCCGATACCGGGTCGACAGCCCCATATGAATGCGGGTGTTCTCAACGACGGCGGAAGAGGCGGAGGATGAATAATTGTTGCTGCCCTGGTCCAGATCGATGCCGGCGCTTAGCGAAGCACTGAATTTACGACCCTCGTAATTGACCATCACGCTGGCACCCATGTTGACGCGATTGAAGTCGCCCTGATTGAAATCCTGATTGTTGCCGCCCTGCGGACTGCCGCCAAAGGTTGAGTTGGAGTAGTAATTTTGGGGGCTGCCGCGGTTCGAATCGTAGCCGGCGGTGGCGGTGGCGGTGATCCTGCCACTCTTGTAATTGGCGACCAAGCCGCCACCCTGGCTGTAGCCACTGAAGTCCGACATGCTGAAATACTGGTCGTAGCGACCACGGTAATTGGCGCCAAACGTGAATGGAATGCCCTTCGATAGATAACTCAGGTTCCCCCCAAGACTGGTGAAAAAATCAGCCTGCGGCTGGGAAGATCGGGTGATATTCGAGTCGTAGGTGCCGGTCAGCGTGGCGGCCATGCTGAAACCGCCGAGCAGATCGTCCCCAAACGCACTCCCTAACGGAAAACCTGACATATTGTCGAAAGGCCCGCCCGTGTCGCTGGTGTCGGACAGTTCGGTCGTGTCGGAAAGTTCGGAAAGTTCGGAAAGTTCGGTCGGATCGGCCGTGTCGGACGGCTCGGTCGGATTGCTCGGATCGGTAGGATCGCTCGGCGTGTTGGAGATGGGCGGATAGCCGGGCACGCTCGGCGTGTTGGAGATGGGCGGGTAGCCGGGCACGCTCGGCGTGTTGGAGATGGGCGGGTAACCGGGCACGCTCGGCGTGTTGGAGATGGGCGGGGTGCCGGGCACGCTAGGCGTGTTGGAGATGGGCGGGTAGCCGGGCACGTTCGGCACCCCGGGCAACCCGCCAGACCCATCTGGTGCAATTCCTCCATTGGTCTGGGCCGACAAGCGCGACAGCGCGAAGGCCACCCATAGACAGCCGGTGGCGGGCACGATGCCTGCGATGCGACGGATCATGGAGTGACAGGCGAGCATGACGATGACGAACGGCGTGATGGCGATAATGAAACAGAAGCATCCCCCCGATCCAAGCAAGAAAAAAATCCAGGAGGGCCCTGACTGACTCGCAGTAAATTCCTCAGGCAATCCGCCGTTCCTTGAAACATCCCCCTGCCTGTTCTGCGGCATTCCGGGATGGTTCTAACTTTTTTTTATCAAGCACCCGGGGATGGTGGCGCGGATTTACCTTTCCGCTCCGGCGATTCAAGGATTATGCTGTTCGCGTTATTCGGCCATGTCTTTGCAACAATCTTCTGTCGCCTTCGAGGCATCATCATCGGCAGAACGCCGGTCGTGTGTCGTGTTTGCCACGATGTTAGGGTTAGTCCTGTTGGCTGCGGGCTTTCCTGAAATGGCCCCGCAAGCCTTACTGGGTATTTTGTGGACCGGGGCGGGCGTGCTGCTGCTACTGCTGCCGCCCGAGGTGCGGGTGCCGCGGCTCTGGCTTGGGCTGGCAGTTGGCTTCGTGGGATTTTCCTTGGCTGGTTATCTGCCGCGGGAGTGGGTGACTGTCTCTCCATGGCGGCTGGATGTGGAGGCGCGGGGACTCGCCACCGGCCGGTATGCCTTCGTGCAGCCCCGGCTTGCGGCCGAGGTCTTGGCCGGGTTCGCCGTGTCGGCGACGGTGGCGGTGTATTTGTTAGGCCACCGGATCGGCACACGCTTGCATCTGCGACTCGCGTTAGGCTTCGTGCTTGGCGTCGCGGTCTGGACTCTAGCAGCTTTGCACTGTCACAAGCCGGGTGACACGTTCGGCTTTTTCCCCAACCGCAATCACACCGCCACGCTGCTCGCCATCGGCACCTTCACCGGTCTGGGATGCTTTGCCCAAGCCATTCGCCTGAAGGCACCATGGAAAATCGCGCTATCCGTGGTGCCGATCTGTTTCTTCCTGTGGGTTTTGTTTGCCGTGTCGGAAAGCCGGGCCGGCATTGTGTTAGTCGCCGCAGGCTTCGTGGCGTGGATCCTATTGAGCGGATTCCGCCACCTGCGTGGGCATACCGGGAAAGCCATCGCGCTACTCCTGTTAGGGATAGGCGGGTTATTCCTCATCGCCGATTCCAAGGTGAAAACGCGTTTGAATGAGACGATCGAACGATTCGATGCCCCGCCGCCCGCCACAGTGAGGCCACGAATTTCCTTCGACGAGGGTGCGGTCATTCAACCGGAGCTCATGATGGACGGGCGGATCACCATTTTTCTCGACACCTGGAAAATGATTTGTGGCGAGAGTTGGACCGGGGTGGGTCCGGGTCAGTTCGCCCAAGTGTTTCCCCAATACCGTGAAAAAACCAATGCCTCCAATGATGCGAGGTGTCTCCATCCGGAAAGCGATTGGCTGATGATGCTGGCGGAAACCGGCTGGCCTGCGGTGCTTTGCCTGGCGGCGGGAGTGGCGGCGCTTTTCCTTGCGGCGCTGCATCAAGCGTGGCGTGGCAGGGCGCGGTTTCTGCGCATGGGCTGTCTGGTGGCGGCCCTGTTGCTTTGCTGGCATGGGATTTTCGATGTGCCCGGCCACCGCGTCGGGCTGCTGTGGGCGGCCATCCTGTTAGCGGCGCTGTCGTTGCGCCCACCTGCGGAAAATGCTGCGGGGAATGGGAAGAATGAGAAAAATGGGAGGAATGGGAAGAATCTGGCGTTGCGCTCACCTGCGGAACAAGCTGCCGCTCATGACACCGTCCCGTCGCGCGGGTCGCGCCTTGTTTGGCGCGGCTTGGGTGGGCTCCTCATGCTCGCGGGCATCGCTTTACTCCATGCGCAGTGGACGAACTCACCGCTGTTGCCATCCGTCCAAGCCCTCCGCCACATGCAGCAGACCAAGACTCTTTACGACACCGATCAAGCGGCCTACGAGCGGGCAACGGCAGAAGGCCGCGACTATCAACCGCCCCCACAACAAGATCCGCTGGAGACGGCTTTGAAACACGTCGATCAAGCGCTCCGCATCGCGCCGCTCGATCCCCATCTCCACTACATCCGGGGCGCGCTCGCCCTGCATTACGATGATAAAACCGCCATCGCCAGCCAGGCGTTCGCCATCCAACGCCGGTTGGCGCCGACCAGTGTCAGTCTCCCTATGGATCAAGCGCGGGCATGGATGGTTCAAGATCCGCAACAGGCGGCGGTCCTGTGGGGCGAGGCGCTGCGCCGCGCCGCCGCCGAGCAAACCCGCTTTCCGCAATGTCCGGTCGGCACTGTGAATATCTATCAGCAGGTGCTGCAAACCGTCGGCAAGGATGAAACCCTATCAAGCGCCGCTCTGGAGCTTGCCGACAAGTCTTCCGCTTTGCAGGTGCTTTGGGCACGCTCCGTCCCCGCAGCCATGCTGGATCGGGAAATGCCCCGCCTCCTTCCCGCGCTGGCTGCATCCAACGACCGCAACACGCTCTTCCGGGTTTGGGAAGAACGTGGCTCGAAAGGGACGGCCGCCAGCTTTGCCCGGGCCCACCCTGATCTCGGTCTTTCCCCACGGTGAAAGGCAAGTTTCACACCTCATTGCCCCGCCCATTCCTGAAAATTCCGCACGCGTCTGGAAACAGAATGGGGAAATCACGGGAAAATCGGTCGTTTTTACCTGGAAATCCTTCTCCCATGGTGTTTTCAGCACCCTCAGGACACGCCTGGATTTTTTTATTTTTATTTTTGTTTCATTGCTTGACACGCCCGGATTTGCCCGCCAATTTGTCGCCGTTATGAAAAAGCTGACCTACGTCCTCATCCTTTTTGCCCTTGCCTCTGTGGTTCCTGTTCAAGCGGCACGGACCGGGCGGCCAACGGTTGCTCCCATCCTTGTTCCCCCAACGCCAATCAGTCCTATCTGAGACTGATTTCCAGTAATCGCGCCGCCCTCCATATTATGAAAAAAACACTTCTGATTTTATCCTTCTCAGTGGCATCTGCGTGTATTGGCTACGCATTCACCTACACTGCAGACTTCAACAACAACACGCTTTACCCTAACGGTTCTGACGTAGCCGGTCATGATAATTGGTTCATCACCGGTGCCTCCAGTTCCGGCGGTCCAAGCTTGATAACCTCATCGCCGTGGGTAGGGCAGGGCCGGGCCGCATGGTTCGGCTTTCAGCCGATCAATGTTGGCGCAACTGATTCTTATCTATATCACACATGGGGTGCACCATTGGTAGGAAACAGCCTCTCTTATTCCCAGTTCGGGGTTACGATGATCATTGTAGACAGTAATATCGATTACCCGAAACGGGATGCGTTTGGTTTTACGTTCAGGGACGACGCCAATCAGGATATTTTCACACTTACGTTCACCCCATCTACACAGACTTTGGATCCCGATTCCGACTTCAGAGTAGATAACGTCTCATGGTCGAGCAACTATGGTGCCGGTGGTGCTATTGGAACTCTTACAGAACCCCAATTCACAACCTTGGAAATTACTTTCACACCAGGTTCGGGCAACGATGTCACGTTCAATGTCAAGTCCGCAGGAGTTCAATTGAAAACCGGCACTCTAACGAATGCAGCCGGGTTGAACCTTAACACATTCGGAGCACTGTGGACGCCGCTAGATCCTCTTGATGTGGGAGCGAATCAACTGGTCTTCGATAACCTCAGCTTGGTTCCCGAGCCATCATCAGCGCTGCTGGGTCTGCTGGGTGCTTCGCTGGTGTTTGTCCGCCGCCGCCGGGCATGATAAATCCTTAATCGTGGTTTTCAGCAAAGAGCCGCTCCCATAACGGGTGCGGCTCTTTTGTGGTTCAGGTATCATGGCATCGATGCCAGGTTTGCCTTGTCCCGGACAGACGTGGAGCTTGTCCCCAAGGATTGCGGGAGGCGGGCAGTGGTCCCCGTCTAACTGCATCCCTGGCTGGTGCCACATTGGGTACAGCAGCCGCAGGCCCCGGCGCGGATCACCTTGTCGGAGCCGCAGTTAGAGCAGGTGATGCCCATGTAGGCGGTGCCGAGCGCGGTTTTCACGCTGTCGGTTTTCGCAGCGGGCAATTGGATTTCCGCCTCGAGGCTGAGTTCCGGTACCGGGCGGTTGAGCGCTTGTTGTTCCATCTTGGCGATTTCCGGCATGGGCAGTTCGCTCTGGTGATTATCCGGTGCGGTGGCCTCGCGGTAACCCTTGATGAATTCGCAGCCGAGCCAGCGGAAGACATAATCGGTGATGCTGAAGGCGGTGCGGATGTCCGGGTTTTTGGTGAAGCCGCTGGGCTCAAAACGCTGATAGGCGAATTTTTTCACCAATTGTTCGAGCGGCACGCCGTATTGCAGCGAGATCGAGGTGAGCGTGCCGACGGTATCCATGAGACCGCCGATGGTGCTGCCTTCCTTGGACATTTGGATAAACACTTCTCCGGGGCGGCCATCCGGATAGAGCCCGACGGTGATATAACCTTCGTGACCGGCGATCTCGAATTTGTGGGTGATCGACATGCGGGTGTCGGGCATGTGGCGGCGCGCGCGGGTTTCGGATTTATGACGGAGTTCCTCGTTCTCGCGGATCAGCGTGGCAATGCGTTCCGCCAGCATTTCGCCGCCGCTGGTGGCATCGTCTGCCAGACCGCCCATGCCGCTGGTTTTTTTCGTGTTGAGCGGTGCCGAGCGTTTGGAGCCGTCCCGATAGATGGCGATCGCCTTGAGGCCGAGCTGCCAGGCCTCGATATAGGTTTGCATGATATCCTCGACACTGGCGCTTTCCGGCATGTTGACGGTTTTTGAAATGGCGCCGCTGAGGAACGGTTGGGCGGCGGCCATCATCCGCAGGTGGCCGCGGTAGTTGAGGCTGCGAGTGCCAAGGTGCGGTTTGAAGGCGCAATCGAAAACCAACAAGTGTTCCGGTTTCAGTCCGCTGTGAACGGTTTTCCCGGTTGCCTCGTCGATGACGTCTTCAATGGTATCATATTGTTCGATATGCACGAGGATGGCGGCGATTTCATCCGAGGTATAGCCGAGCCGTGTGAGCGCCGGAGGCACCGTGCGGTTGACGATTTTCAACATGCCGCCGCCGGCGAGGAGTTTGTATTTCACCAGCGCGATGTCCGGTTCGATGCCGGTGGTGTCGCAATCCATCAGGAAACCGATGGTGCCGGTGGGGGCCAGCACGGTGACCTGGGCGTTGCGGAAGCCGTGGCTGCGGCCCTCCTGCAGGGCCTGATCCCATGCCGCACGCGCGGCCTGGATGATGGGTGTGCAATCGCCGTGGCCTTCCAACTTGTTAGCCCGGTCGCGATGGAGCTCGATGACTTCAATCATCGCCGCTTCGTTAGAATGGGCGGGCGGATGGGTGACATCGCCGTAGCGGGCGTCCTGATAGGAAGGGAAGGGGGCTTTGACGGCGGCCAGTTCGGCGCTGACGGCATAGGCATGGCCGGTCATCAGCGCGGTGATGGCACTGGCGTGGGCGCGGCCATCATCGCTGTCATAGCCGAGGCCGCGGCTCATGATGAGAGCGCCGAGATTGGCGTAACCCAGGCCGAGCGTGCGGAAGGCGTGGGAATTTTCCGCGATTGGTTTGGTCGGATAACTGGCGCGATCGACGAGGATTTCCTGGGCGACGATGAACAATCGCACGGCCGACTTGAAGCGCTCGACGTCGAACGAACCGTCGCGTTGTTGGAAGCGGACGAGATTGAGGGATGCGAGGTTGCAGGCGGTGTCGTTGAGGAAGAGATATTCCGAGCAAGGGTTGGTCGAATTCTGGCGGCCGCTGCCCTTGCAGGTGTGCCAGGTGTGGATGGTCGAGTCGAACTGCATGCCGGGATCACCACACGTCCAAGTGCCAAGCGCGATTTTACGCAGCAGCTCGCGGGCGTTTTTCTTCTCGCACGGTTTGCCATCGGTGACGCGCCGCGTCCACCAATCAGCTCCCGCCACAGCGGCATGCATGAATTCGTCGCTGGTGCGGACGGATAGATTTTCGTTTTGGAACATGACCGAGCCATAGGCATCGCCGTTGTAGCTGCCATCGTAGCCCTGTTCGATGAGCGCCCATGCTTTCTTTTCCTCAATGGTTTTGGCTTCAATGAAATCCTCGATGTCCGGATGCCAATCCTTGAGGGTGTTCATTTTGGCCGCGCGACGGGTCTTGCCGCCGGATTTCACGGCATTGGCGACTTGATCGTAAATGCGCAGGAACGACATCGGGCCCGAGGGTTTGCCGCCGCCGGAGAGTTTTTCGCGTGAGGATCGCAGGGTGGAAAGGTCGGAACCGGTGCCGGAGCCGTATTTGAAGAGCATGGCTTCCGAAGCGGCGAGGCGCATGATGTCCTCCATGTTGTCTTTCACGCTCTGAATGAAGCAGGCGCTGGCCTGCGGATAATGATACTGGCCGGGCGCGCGGCGCACCATGCCCGACTCCGGTTCCCAATGCCAACCGCCTTCGCCGCCGTTTTTGCCGACACCGTATTGGTGATAGAGCCCGACGTTGAACCACACCGGGGAATTGAACGCGCCGTATTGATGGAGGCACAGCCATGTTAGATCCTGATAGAAATGTTCCGCACTCGCGGCATTGGCCAAGTAGCCGTCTTCGAGTCCCCAGTCGGCGATGGTGCGTGTCACGCGGTGGATGAGTTGGCGGACGGATTGCTCGCGACCTCCTTGGTGGGGATCCGTACCGTGTGCGGCGTCGCCGTAGAAATATTTCGAGACGGCGATCTTGGTGGCGAGTTCGCTCCACGCTTTGGGTGATTCGACATTTTCCTGACGAAACACGGCTTTCCCGCTGTCGTCGGTAATCTCCGCTGTGCGGTGGTGCCATTCAATTTCATCAAACGGAGAAACCCCGGGCGTGGCAAAACAAGGCTCGAAGGTAAGACCGGGTTGGTTAGGCGTGGGTGATGTCATGCGGCGGACGGGTGTATCGATGGTCAATGTTGGCGGATTCATGTCAAATAAAGGTTGAATTTCGGGGAGGTGGGGCGAGCGCTTGAGATTTTTGTTTGGGAAACGGAAGTAATCACCAGATGTGGTGTCAAGGGTGGCTATTGTCCTACCATGGGTAGTTAATGACAAGGAAAAAATGCAAAGTTTTCTGCAATGCCCATGGCTCTAGGAAAGCAATTTGCGAGGCATGAAAAACAGCGGTAAAATCAGCCTTAAAAGGCTGGTGTTTCGCTGGAATTGGCTTCAATCATGGGATCTACGGGCTGTCTAACAGTAGCTGGGCCGTCCGTTGTCGGTCATCAACCTACCGCCGGGTGGACGGTTTGGCGGATCGGGAGATTTTCCGGCGGCGCTGGCACCCACCCGCTACGGATGCAAAATCACACGGAAGCGGGCGTTGAGCTTGCTATCTTGTGGAGGTTGCGGCATAATTGGTTTTCAAACGATTCGCGCCAGCCCAGTCTGCTGGGATATTGGCGGGCTGCGGGTTGCCACAAAATGCACAAAATGACTACGGATTCCTCAGTTCCATGCGCAGCGGACGCCTCGACGTTGCCGCCCATTATTCAAGGCGGCATGGGTGTTGGTGTTTCGGGTTGGCGTTTGGCGCGGGCGGTTTCGCAACAGGGACAGCTTGGCGTGGTGTCGGGCACCGCGCTGGATTTGTTACTGACGCGGCAACTTCAGCTGGGCGATCTGGGCGGACATTTGCGGCGTGCGTTGCAAGCGTTTCCTTATCCGGAAATCGCCGCACGCATTCTTGATCGCTATTTTATTCCCGGCGGCAAGGCACCTGAAGCATCGTTCAAAGCACAGCCGATGATTTCCCATGAACCGTCGCGTTCGACGCGGGAATTGGGCGTTCTATCAGGTTTCGTGGCGGTCCATCTCGCCAAAGAGGGCCACTCGGGATGGGTGGGGATGAATCTTCTGGAAAAAATCCAGACGCCCACGCTGATGGCACTGTATGGTGCCATGCTGGCCGGCGTGAATGTTGTGCTGATGGGTGCGGGCATCCCGCGGCAAATTCCCAAAATCCTCGACGATTTGGCGCTCGGCAATCCCGCCGCCATGCGACTTGACGTGACGGACGCGAAGGAGCCGGTCTTCATTCATCTCGATCCCTTGGAATTCGGTCCCGTGCCCGCGCTGACCCGCCCGCTTTTCCTGGCAATCGTTTCTTCGCCGGTGCTGGCGGAAAACCTGCGTCGCAAGGCGTCCGGGAAAGTCAATGGGTTTGTCGTCGAGGGTGCGATAGCCGGGGGGCACAACGCGCCGCCGCGCGGGCCGATGCAGCTCACGCCTGCAGGCGAACCGATCTACGGTGTGCGCGACCAGATCGATCCGGCGAAGTTCGCTGAAATCGGGCTGCCGTTTTGGTTGGCCGGGGGTTATGGTCGGTTAGGCAAACTGCGGGAGGCGCAGGGCTACGGTGCCAAGGGCATTCAGGTCGGCACCGCCTTCGCGTTTTGCGAGGAGTCGGGGTTCGAGCCCGAGCTCAAAGCGCTTGTCCTCGCGGCGCTGAAACGAGGGGATTTGAAAATCCACACCGACGCATTGGCGTCGCCCACCGGTTTTCCGTTCAAAGTGGCGCAGGTTTCCGGCAGCGTCTCGGAGCCGACGGTCTATCATAATCGCCGGCGTGTGTGTGATCTCGGTGTGCTGCGCGAGACCTATCAGAAACCCGATGGCAGCATTGGTTTCCGTTGTGCCGCCGAGCCGGAGGATATCTATCTTTCGAAAGGCGGCGATCTCGCGCAAACCGTCGACCGCAAGTGCTTGTGCAACTCGCTTTGCGCGTCTGCCGGTGTCGGCCAGATTCGCGACGGATATGAGGAACCCCCGATCGTCACCATCGGCGACGATCTCGACGCGGTGCGCGAATTGTTGTTGGCGGACCGGGAGAGTTACACCGCCGCGGATGTGATCGCACAACTACTGGTTTGAGCAGGGGGCTTTCCAACCGTCATGTTGGCAGGGAGGCGAATGCGAGGGCGCGTTGTTTCATTTGGGTGGCCATCAGGGCAAGGGCATTGGCGCGGGTGGGGGCGAGGTGTTCCTTGAGGCCGGTGCGGTCGATGAATCCCATGTCCGCAGTGAGAATGGCGTCTGGGGTCTCACCGTCGAGAACCCGCACAAACAGGGCTATCATGCCCTTGGTGATGAGTGAATCGGAGTCCGCTGAATAATGGACTTTGCCGTTGGCGAAGTGTGCGTCTAACCAAACCTGGGATTGGCAGCCCTTGATGAGATGCTCCGGGGTTTTGGCGGCGTCGTCGAGGGGTGGGAGTTTTTTTCCGAGGCCGATGACGTATTCGTAGCGTTCGGTCCAATCCGGGAAGAGTGCGAGTTCCTCGAGAATCTGCGCTTGTTTTTCAACGATGTTCATAGGTGGCGGGAGTGGAACGCGAAATGGCGTGCTCGGCAAGCCGGATCAGGTGGCGGGTGAGAGTCTTTGCAACAACCTGCCGGAGGAAAAGGCGAGGATGGGAATCAGGATGCAAACAGTGGGCAAGGGGGGCGCCCACCGGTTGGCACCACCTATCAGAGCGAGAGGCCACAGCACGATCAAATCCACCAGCGGAATCGCGCCGAGCAGGTTGGCAACGTGCACCTCAACGGACTGGCGGGAAGATGCCAGGCAAAAACCCATCCACAAGCCGTAGGGCAGCAGCCCGAGCACGCAGAACAGCAGAGGAAATGACAATAACAACCAAGACGCGAGAAACATCGCAGTCGCGGAGGCGGGAAACAAAATCCGTGAGAGACCGATAACCCCCGCCGGAGGCTCCTCCATCGTTTCGTATCTCGCGTTCAGGGACAATCCGGCGATATGCAAAAACATCCCGCATGCACACGCGGCCAGCGCCGCGGTCAGCCGCGCAGTTCCGGCGCTCCACGCGGAGAACGGCGCCAACTCGGCAGTCACGCAACCGACAAACCCGAGCACCGGCAACAAGGCCCGGCACAATCCCAGCGGCACCACCGACCACGCGCTACGCTTGTGCACCCACGTGTAAAGAACGATGCAACTCACAATCAGCAGCGCCACTAACAGGCTGTGGCGGTGGACTGCGGCGGCAAGGCACATGCCCAGCGTGCCGCAAGCCAGCGCCACTGATAGATAGAAACCCGGTGCCATCAGTGCCTGCGGTAGAGCCCGTTCAGGCCGATGTGCCGCGTCCCAGTCGCGATCCGCCCAATCATTGAGGAAACTCCCCGCGAGATAAAGGCACACTCCCGCCAACCCGAGGGCGGCTGCCAGAACCCAAAAATGTCCGTCCGGCAATGCGTCTCGCAAAGTGGCAGCCAATGCGATGCCAAGCCAGACGTTGCCCGCCACACTGGGAATGTTGGCGATCCGGGCGCTTGCGCACAGCGCGTGAAGTTTTGCCGAGTGACTCATCTTATTTGGGTTTCCGCCGGTAATCCTGATCAGGAAAAGATGTTAGCAGCAGGCAACAAAGACGTTAGATGTGTGGCGGCCCGAGGTCAAGGATTAGTGCACGGAACAGGTGAGGCGTGCTCGCACGCACCTTAAGCGGTGAAGTGCGAACGCTTCACCGCAGTCGAAGGCAGATGGCGGCCCATGGGATGGCGAGCATTGCGCGGGCCGTGTTCGTGGGAACATCACAGGAAAATAAGTTGGCAATATTCCCGGCACGGCGGACGATTCATGTGGTATATTTCCGGGTTTTTGTCAGAGTGCCCGCAAGTGGAACGGTAACTGCATGATGAATCCGATGTCAGTCAAAAAGAAACCCGCCAAGCCCCGCATCCTGATCGTCACGCCTGAGATCACCTATCTGCCTGCGGGCATGGGGAACATGGCACAACTGATGTCCGCGAAGGCGGGTGGCTTGGCCGATGTTTCCGCTTCGCTGGTGTCGGCCCTGTTCGAACTGGGGGCGGACGTGCATGTGGCCATGCCCAACTACCGGCGGATGTTCCAAGGTGACATTTTCAGCCTGCATGACAAGGAGTTGAGGAAATACCACGAGGTGCTGCCGGATACGCACATCCATTTGGCGGAAGACCGCATCTTCTACTACCGCGAGCAGGTTTACAGCAACCATTCCAATGAGTCGATGCGCATCGCCCTGGTGTTCCAGCGGGAGGTCATCAATAATATCATTCCGCAGGTCCGGCCGGACCTGATCCATTGCAATGACTGGATGACCGCCTTGATCCCGGGAATGGCCCGGCGGCGCGGCATCAAGTGCCTGTTCACGGTGCATAATATCCACACGCGGCAGGTCTCGCTGGCCCAGATCGAGGAGGCGGGGATCGACGCCGCGGAGTTCTGGATGAACCTCTATTTCTGCGGCCTGCCGGCCAACTACTATCATGCGCGTTCGCATGTGCCGGTGGACCTTCTAACATCCGGCATCTTCGCGGCGCACTACATCAATACCGTGAGCCCGCGGTTCCTCTGGGAAATCGTCGAAGGCTGGCATGCGGTGGTGCCGGATTCGGTGCGCGCCGAGTTGCGCCAAAAATATGCCGCCGGTTGTTCTGCGGGCATCCTCAACGCGCCCGATGCTTCTTACACTCCCGCGTCCGATGACGCCCTGGCGCGGACATTCACTGTGGAGGATGTCATGGAGGGCAAGGCTGCTAACAAACACGCGCTCCAGCGGGAACTCCAACTCAAGCAGAACCCTGACGCCCCGATCTTCTTCTGGCCGTCGCGCTTGGATCCGATCCAGAAAGGCCCGCAACTCCTCACCGACATCCTCTATCAACTCGTCTCGGATTATTGGGAAAAAACCCTGCAGGTCGTGGTCGTCGCCAACGGCCCTCACCAAAAGTGGATCGAGAAAATTGTCGCCGACTTCGATCTCCACGAACGGGTGTCCGTGGTGGACTTCGACGAACGACTGTCACGCCTCGCCTACGCGGCATCGGATTTCCTGCTGATGCCGTCGCTTTTCGAACCGTGCGGATTGCCGCAAATGACATCACCGATCTATGGATCGCTGCCGGTGGTCCATTCCACCGGCGGACTTTACGACACCATCAGCCAACTAGATGTCGCAAAATCCACCGGCAATGGATTCAGTTTCGATCACTATAACTCCTGGGAATTCCGCCACGCGATAGACCGTGCCATGGAGTTTCATGCGCTGCCGGTGGTAACCCGTGAGCGCGAGATCCGCCGCGTCATGGTCGAGAGCGCCCGCAAATTCAGCCACAATGAGGTGGCCCACCGCTATATCGAAATCTATGAGCAAATGCTCGATCGCCCACTCGTCGAACAGCAGTCCGGCGCAGCCATCCAGGCGCATGCCGACAGCCTGACCGAGAGCTTGATGCCCGATCCGCGGGTTTGATGGCGGGCGGGCCATGAAGGCAAGGAACACGATGATGTTCTGGGTTCAGGATCACGGGTGGCAAAGCGGCAGTTGATCCCGATATCCACGACAAGGAACGCTTGCGGCAGGGATCATAACGAGGTATGCCTGCGCGTGGACTTATGGACGAAGGCCTCGAAATCCGCCGCAACCCGGTGATCCAACAGCGCTGGCTTTTCACTGCCGAGAAGATCGCGCGTGATCCCTCGCTGTTGCGGATCGCGCTTGCCAACATTGCACGTTGGATCGCCGCCGACGAACTCGGCAACGATGCGCCCTTGCTCGACTGGCGGGCCCGCATCGAGGCCGCGCAAGCCACCCCGGAAGGCATGCACAGTTTGTTAGAACTGATGCGCGACGATGGTGAGGATGCCTGGTATCTCAAATCCTGCTCACCCTTTCCCGGGGTGCTGACCAAACAAGAAAGGAGACAATTCCGATGCGCCTGGGTGCACTGAAACACATGGTTCCATTCGCCACTACGGTGGAAGCTTTCGAGCAGTTCACTGTCTGGCGACGGCCTTCTGCCAGAGCGGGGAGGGGGGCACGTCGTTGGGGCGGCAGATGATGATGCCCGCGTGTTTGGAGGAGCCGTTGAGGTAGTCGGTGATCGGGCGGTCGATGATGACCTTGTGGCCCTTGTCGCGGTCCGACGTGGCGTGGGAGAACCAGGCCCTGTTAGCGATCCGCATGATAAGCCCGACATGCGAGGTGTAGCCACCGGGGTCGTTGCTGGTGATGGCGCAGATATCGCCGTTTTGGAGGTAATTCTCTGCGGCACGCACTTTGGATTTCGGCACATGCCAGACCGTCAGGTCGGAAATCCGCTCCTCGATTTTGCCCATCGGACCAATCAATGAGGGGTTAGCACGCAGATAGCGGTAGTTCTTCCACTGCACGGTCATTTCGCGGATTTCGCGGTGGATCTTCACGGCGCCGGGGATGCGGGAGGTGATGTTAGCTGCATATCCCCGCCGCTGGTTGTCATGAAAAACCGCCTCCAAATGGTGCATCCGGCTCAGGTAATTGCCGGTGCAAATCCCGTTCCAATAGCGTTCGATCTCCACCATCTGCAGCATGTCTGCGGGTTGATAGGGAGCGGGTTTGTAGCGCAACATGCGGGCGATGGCCAAGGCGTTTTCATAATACGTCCAGCAGTCCATGCCCTGGAGATTGACCACCGGCGACTCGATGCGGTCGTCCACCTCCAGCGTGTAATTGACGTAGGCGATGCCGACCAATTCGCGTGCCACGAGGACGGTGCGCTCGCCGAGCGGGAGATTGCGCCAGTTGTCCCGTTCCGCCTTGGCAACGATCGCTTGAAACTTGGATTCCCCTTGGAACACCACGTTCAGCGGCAAGCGCGGCGCGGATGGCGGCGGCACCGCCCGCTGGGCCATGGCACCCACGACGGCACATCCGGAAAACACGGCCAACAGCCCAATGAGCTTCAAGTGCATGCCCCATGCATAGCCGATCTTGCGGCCCGACGCAACGCGAACATTGGCTGAAATCGTGAATCGTGGATTGCAGATCGCGCCCCCGCGACGCGCATCCTCTATCCTCTATCCACGATCCTCTATCCACGATCCTCTATCCACGATCCTCTATCCACGATCCTCTATCCACAATCCTCTATCCACAATCCTCTATCCACGATCCTCTATCCACGATCCTCGAAGCCGGGATCCTCCGGCAGGTTGTTTGCCGCCACGGCGAGATTGGCCAACTCGTCACAACGTTCGTTTTCGGCATGTCCCGCGTGGCCCTTGACCCACAACCACCGGATGTGGTGCGGTGCCATGGCCGCCTGCAGCAATTGCCAGAGATCCTGGTTTTTCACCGGCTGTTTATCGGATGTCCTCCAGCCCCGGCGTTGCCAGCCGTCCAACCATTTGTGAGTGATGGCATGGACCAGATACTTCGAATCCGAATGCAGTTCCACCTCACAGGGTTCGGTTAACAACTCGAGCGCGGCGATGGCGGCCCGCAGTTCCATGCGGTTGTTGGTGGTGAGGCGGTAGCCGCCCGCGAGTTCCTTGCGGTGCGAGCCGCAGACCAGCACCGCCCCGTAGGCCCCTGGTCCGGGGTTGCCCTTGCAGGCGCCGTCGGTGTGGATGATCACGCGCTTCATGGGTCATGTGGGCGTCAAGCCGACTCCTCGGGCTCTAACATCCCGTGATCCACCAAGAACCGGTCGGCGGCACCAATCGTCAGTTCAAAATGTTTTTGGCTGACGTTGAAGTTGAAAAAACTGTGGTCTTGGCGTTCGAAATCGATGAGTTCGCAGACATTGCGCCGCCAGCGCATCGCACGACGAAAGCGCTCGACCTCCTCAAATGGCGTGATCCGGTCGGATTTTCCGTGGAAAAACATCATGGGTGGAAGCTTCCGGCGCAGGAGTTGCGTCGGGCTCAGGAGCTTGGCGGTTTTCGCATCTGGAAAACGGTTGCTGGCCTGCCCTTTGCTGCTGGTGTTCACCAAGGCACTGAACAAAACCAAGGCTTGCGGGCGGCAATCCAGTCCCGCCACGGGTGGCAGTTGTTTGAGCTTGGGCATCGTGGCTAACAGCGCCAGAAAAGCACCACCCGCAGCGCCGCCAAGGGTGAGCCGGTTGGGATCGAGATGGAAGATCCCGGCATTGTAGCGCAACCAGCGGATCAAATCACGCGCATCCTCAATGGCTTCCAACGGACCGGTCCCGTGGCGGGCGCTGGTCCGCGTTTCAGCAGCTACCGCCACCGCACCCCGGCTCGCAAAATGCAAACAATGCGGGACAAACTGGGTGGGCGTAGGGCTATCCCAAAACCCGCCGTGAAAAAACACCAGCAATGGACGCGGGGTAGGGGAGGCGGGTGATGGAAAAAACACGTGGGCCTGCACCTCGCCCTGCGGCCGCTGCTGATAGACATAAGTCGCCGCATCCTTGAGAATCTCCCGGTCACGCGCCTCGCCAATTGGCGCCACTCTTTGCAATATCGAATTCATGCCCACAGACAAGTCGTCGCCTTTCCCGGGGCGCGCTGCAATTTGTTTGTTGTGAATCGGCCCGTTTTGTCCAATCGTTTCTTGCATGAATCGACTGCTTGGCACGTTGTGTTGGATAATGGCGGCATGCGCGAATGCCGAGGACAGTGTGCGCCCGGCGCTTGAAGACTCATACAATACCTGGCGCGACGCCATCATCCGGCGGGATGCCGCCACCTGGCAGAAAGTCACCGCCCAGCACCGCCAAATCGAAGTTAAAAACCGTATTGTCTCGGAAAAACGTGCGTTTCCAGCTGCGGTTTTTGATCTGCCCGCACCGCCACCGTCGATCACAGGCCTGAAATTCCTCGAAGCCAAACAAAACGGAGCCACCGCAAAAGCTGCGTATTTCGGGAAAATCGACTTCGGGGTGGGCGGTGAACCGAGCGATAACCTGCTCGTTCTTTCCTTCATCCGTGCCGGCACATGGCTCTACGACCGGGCGGATTTCATCAACCTTGCCGCCCTGCCGGAAGTGCGCAAGGAACTCGCGGCAGGGGACCTCAAGTACTTGCAGGAAACGCCCGAGGCCCAGCCCTCCGGGGTGGTGCCACCGACGCCCATCGAAGCGCGGACCGCCAAACACATCGCCAAGGTATATGTGTTTTGCCCCGGCCGCGAGGTGCGGGTGCAAGTCAACAAAATCAGCCACCACCGCTTCGCCAACGCCAAAGAAGCCGAAATAGTCATCGGCGGCGCCCTCGATGGCCCTAACGAAGTCCAGTTCGCCACCAAAAAACTCGAGGGTGGCACCGGCAAGGAAGTCATGACCCTGCGGGTTTACCTGATCTCGCAAGTCGAGGGCGTGCAACCCATCAAGGCCTTCGAATACCAAATCGCCGCAGGCGAATCCGCCAAACCTTTTGGCACCGGATCCTTCACCCTGGACGACAAACTAGCCGCCAAACTCGCCGGAAAATAAGCCGGAAAACCGTATTGACGCCTGATGTTTTTTGAAATAGCATCAAACATCACGAGAACCACTTTGGACATCGATATGCCGATTCTTGAGGAACTCAAAGGTTTGCAGGCCCGCGAAAAAAATCCCTGGGACGCTTGGTGAGTGATCTTTTGGCAGGTGCCCTGGCCGCAAGGACCGCAATGTCCACAGATGATAGGGAGCAGCCCGTATGGATCGCGCGGCCGATGGGGGCACTGGTGGATCTGGCTGACAAGGAAACGGTGTATGCAGCGATGGATTCCAGGGAGCTGACACCATGAGCTATTCCGTGGATGCCAACTTGCTCTTGTATGCCTCGGACCGGGAATGCCCGGGTACAGAGCACACAACTCAGCGTTTGACCTCGGAAACGCCGTAGTGTCGAGCAAGCCGGATTCCCTGAAATGGTAGGGCGTGGCGGCCTCGCCGCGCCGTGACTGGCCTTGCGGCCTGAAAGGACACGGAGGAAGCGCATGGCTAAGCGCTTGGATTTCAGCGAATCAAGCTCCCTCCATTCGCACCGCCATACGGCGGACAAGTGGGACGGCCGAGGCCGACCGTCCCTACCATTGAGGGAATCGAACTTGCTCGGCCATCCGACCCAAACGAGGTGGTTTGCTGAGTTCTGGCGTGTCTGCGGGACTCTGTAA
>JAPLUJ010000119.1 GCA_026397695.1 Verrucomicrobiota bacterium
CGGTGAAGGCCGTTGCAAGAGCCGGCCGGACCGGGGGGCGGGGGGGTAGGGCAGTCGTACTGCCCGGTGGCGGGAGGATGTCGTTGTCATGTCTGCGGGGGAGACTATAGAGGAAAATTTCCCGCGCCCGCGCCCCCGCCAAGAAAAAATCGCCCCAGCCCTACTGCTAGGCTGATTTCAGCCGGATTGGAAGATTCGGAAACCTTAACTAAGATACAGAGGTCGCTGATTCCACCGTCTCAACCGACTTCAATCGCGGAGCGGAAAGCCTCGCCCGGTGCCACCCTACGCAAGGGTCACTGCCTTTGCGTTCCACCTCAAAGAAATCTCCGTGTCCCCGGCATCTCCGCGTTTGCCACGCCGCGTTCTGGCGTCTTTTCCTCTTCACTCATGACCCATCAACCCGTGACCCTTTCTCTTCTCTTCCACTGATTACTGACGACCGATTACTGACCACTCTTACTCTTCACCATTGCCCCTTGACAATGTTCCCCACTGCGAAACAACCGACCCATGGCAGAGCGGGAAATCAGTGTGGTGATGACATCGACGTACAAGTCGGATCTCGCGAAAAAACTCCGGCAGGACAAGCAGAAGATCGAGGCTTTCCAGAAGCATCTTGCCCGCCGCCCGCTCAACATCCCGGTCAAGCTCGATCTGCGCGGCGCGATGACCCAGGCCGCAGCCTTGCGCAAAGCCATCCTCGGCGAGTTTGCCCGCATGCCCGCGTCGATCCTTGGCGCGGACGGACGCCCGGCCTCCGCCGCATCGTCCGGCGGGCGCAAGACCAACGCCAGCGCGGGTCTGCTTTCCAACACCGAAATCCGCCGTTTCGACAAGGACGGGCAGGAAATCGAAAAGCAGATCCACAGCGTGGAGCAACTTGGACGCGGCCTAACCGAACTGAACAAGTTCAAGGATGGTGCCTCGGCTCCCTTTGAGACGATCACCAAGGACATTTCCAACGTCAAGGCGCTTGACGAGCGCCTGCGCGGGATGAACGAAACCCTGCGCCAATCGTACAACACCGCCAAGGGCAAGGGCGATAAGCCCGGCCAGATCGCCGCTTTGCAACAGCAGGTGGAAAGGGTCGCGCAAGTCCGGCGGGATGCGGAAGCCGCCGGGTTGGCCCACAGCCCGGTCCACGCCAAGGCGGAGCGCCAGGTCGCCAGCTTGCAGGACCGGATCGATACCCTCCAGGGACGCGGCATGAGCGCTGCGGAAAAGTCAGTCAGACAAGCCCGCTCCGCCGCCGTGGGCGAGCAAATCGCCGCCGAATACCGCGCCACCCAGGAAAAAATCAAGGCGAACAAGATCGAGGAAGCCGCCGCCAAGGCCATCCCGGATCGCCCCGCCCGCGAGTCCGCCCTCCAACCGCGTTTATGCCGAACGCAAAAAACTCTTCGAGGACAGCCGCGACCGCTACCGGGCCATGGACGCGTCCCTCCAAGGGGAACAACGCCCGGACCTCGCCCGCAAGGCGATGGCCGCCGGACGCGTGCAACACAACCTCGCCAATCAGGAGAGCGTAGATCAGGCACGCCGCGATTCGGAGGCGGTCCGCGCCGAGGCCGCGGAACAGGCACGCATCACCAAGGCCGCCGAGCGCGAGGCCGCCGCCGCCGCCAAGACCGCCGCCGCGCAACGCCACGCCGACCGTGAGGCCGCCTTCAAGCGTGAGTTCCAGGACATCGATGCCGCCAGCGCCAAGCGCATCTCAGCGATCAACGCCGCCGAGCGGGCCGCCAAAGCCGCCACCAAATCCGTTTCCCGCAAAGACTCCATCGCCCGGATGGCCCACGAGACGTGGGGGTGGCGGATGCCGCCCGTGGCAAGGGCCTCGCCGCCGGTGTCTCCAGCTCGCGCGACATGGACAAGCACGCGGCCGCCACCGCCAAGAGCGGCCATGCGCTGGATTTCCATAGCAGTTCACTGCTGCGCAATGCCGCCACTTTCCTGAAGTGGCAGATTCCCATGCAGGCGGTCATGATGAGCACCCGCGCCTTCACCTCCGGCTTCGAGGGGGCCATGAAAATAGAACGCCAGTTCGCCACCCTGCGCTCGGTCTTTAACGGCACCAGCGAGGAGGCGCAAAAACTCAAGACCGGCACCCTCGATCTCGCCGCCGCCGAAGGCCGCAGCGGCGAGGAAGCCATGGCCACTTCGATCCGTTGGTCGCGCCTCGGATTCACCCGACTGTTAGGAAATTGCTTTCCCGGTGTAGGCCGTTGGAAGAGCCGGTGTCCGGACCCTGGTCTTTATACACAATTGCGGGGAACGATTCCTCGCTTGGTGTTCAGTGCGGGTTGGTTTTCCAAGGTCGCGGAGCGACCCTGGAGGGTAGCCATGTCGACGTAGTTAGCTACCCGGCTGGGCGTTGCAAGATCCTCGAGGTGTTCCAGACGCTCCGGGTATCGATTGCCGGAAATATTTCTGAATGAAAGAACGTGCATGAAAGAACGCCACATCGATCATCGTTTCATGCATCACGATGAACCCCAATCCTGAACACCAATCAACGCGTCGCGACTTCCTGAAAACAACGGGTGCCGCCGCAGCGGCTCTGGGCTTTCCCACCATCATCCCCGCCTCGGCTCTTGGCCAGGGCGACAAGCCCGCTCCCAGCAACCGCATCGTCATGGGCGGCATTGGCCTCGGCAACATGGGCAGCGGCGATCTGGGCAATTTCCTCAACAACCCGCTGGTGCAGTACGTCGCCGTGTGCGAAGTGCGCGGCAACGTCCTCAATGAGCGCAAGAACCAAGTGGACGGAAAAAACGGCAACAAGGACTGCAAAGCCTACGTTGATTTCCGCGAGTTGCTCGCCCGCGAGGACATCGACGCGGTGCACATCGCCACCCCGGACCACTGGCATGCCATCCAGATCATCGAGGCTTGCCGCGCCGGCAAGGACGTCTTTTGCCAGAAGCCGGAAACCCGCACCTTGCGCGAGGGCAAGCTCGTCGTCGAAGCCGCCCGCCGCTATGGCCGCGTGGTTTCCGGCGGCAGCCAGCGCGTCTTGGAGGACTACCGCAAGCTCGTCAACCCATGTTGGAGCGGCGAGCTGGGCCCGATCAAGTCGATCAATGTGGCAGTCGGTCCGCTCTCCCAGCAGTGCAACCTGCCGCCGGAGAATTGCCCCGCCGACATGAACTGGGAAATGTGGCTCGGGCCCGCGCCTTGGGCGCCCTACAACTCCAAGCGCTGCGACGGCAATTTCGGCACCGGCGGCGGCAGTTGGCGGTCCTACAGCGACTATTCCGGCGGCGGCATGACCGACTGGGGCGCGCACCACTTTGGCGGCGCCACCTTCGCCGTGGACGTGCGGGAATTGCAACCGGCCGAGGTGACCCTCAACGACGAGGGCGGCAAGAAATGGATTTCCTTCAAATATCCCAACGGCATTGAGTTGACCCACAACAGGCCGGGCCGTGGCAACATGCAAGTCGAGGGCACTCCGGGTGAAAAACGCGAGGCCAAGAAGATCCCGGAATATGCGGCCAAGGGTGGCATCGGCGCCGATTTCCTTGAGTGTGTCAAGACCCGCGGCAAGCCGTTCCGCGACATCGAACTCGCTGTCAATACCGTGGTCGTCTGCCATCTCGGCATCATCGCTTACACCTTGGGCCGTTCACTCAAGTGGGATGCGGCGAAACAACAATTCACCGGCGACGATGAGGCCAACCGTTTCATCGACCAGGCCCGCCGCGAACCCTGGCAACTGTGATCCGCAGTTGCTCCATCCAATCTATCAAAATCTTTAACAAGAAAAACAACTTGCCATGTCAGAACAGTTAGACAAAGCCATTGAAGCCCTGAAAACCTATGACTGGGGCATCGATCCCAACGTCATCCGCCCGATTGACGAAGCGATCATCACAACTCACGCCGATGCCGCAGCCCGCAAGGATCTGGAAACGCGTCTCATCGCGGTGCTCAAAACCGAAGCGCCTCAAGCCGCCAAGGGTGCCGTGTGTCGCGCGCTCAAGACCATCGGCACCGCTGCCGCTGTGCCGGCCCTGGCTCCGTTACTGGCGGATGAAAAACTCTCCCACATGGCGCGCTTCGCGCTGGAACGCATCCCCGCACCGGATGTCGGCCAAGCGTTGTGCAACGCACTCCCGAAGGTGGCCGCCAAACTCAAGATCGGCATCATCACGTCGCTCGGTGCCCGCCGCGAAGCGACCGCAGTTGCCCCGCTGCAAGCCCTGCTCGCCGACAGCGACCCGGCCATCGCCGCCGCCGCCGCCCACGCTCTGGGTGATATCCGCTCGCTGGAGGCGGCCAAGGCACTCGTCGTTGCCAAGCCAGGTGCCGGGACCAAGGACGCCATCGCCGATGCCTCCATGGCATGCGCTGAAACCCTCCTCACCGCCGGCAACAAGGGCGCCGCGAAAGCCACTTATGAAAAGGTTCTCGCCAGCACGCCTTCCAAAGCGGCCAAGGACGCCGCCACGCGTGGCCTGCAGGCCTGTGCCAAGTAGCACTTGTCACGGCACCGGTGTTGGGGTTTCACGCATCAACTGTCCGCAAGGGTTGCTCCATGGTGGCGCAGCCTGGGTGGCAACCGGATTGCAAATGAGAACAGGAGCTTGAGATGATACGACGAATGTTTTTGCGGGTTTTTATGGGTGCGGTTTTGATGATGCCGATGGTGGGTTGGAATAGCGTCGGGCAGGACAACGTACAGCCGTCCGGCAGGCCTGAACCGATGACTGTGGATTTCAAGTATTCACCGCCTGAATGGCAGACCGCGATCTGCCTGCCGGATGACCCGCACAAATCCATTGTGAACAGAAACGGCGAACTCCTTTATCACTATAATGGGAGATTCAATACAAGACTATCGGTCGTGATTGCGGACGATGCGGTATGGAAGGAACAGGAACTCGCCGGACCGCGCATACCGATCGTGCGAACGCTGAAAGAGTTGCCCGGCCTGACGATAGTTGAAGAGGCGTTTGGAGTGACAGATCATCCGGGCGAAGGCGCACGCAATGATATCATTCTGGTACAGGTGACAAATACCGGATCGGTTTCCCGTGCCATATCTCCCCGTCTGGTTTTGACTGACAAGGATCCTGTTGTTGACATCAAGGATCAGATCGTCAGGTTGAAGACAGGTGAAGCGATCACATCGTCTCTCAAAATGTCAGCCAGCGTGGCCGGCGAGAAGGATCGTCTGTCCGTGCAATTGGAATCCATGACCATAGCCGCCGGCGCAACTGAACGTTTTTTTGTGGTCTATCAAGCAGGGAGTCCGCTTGTCCGCACGCCCGGCAAGCTGGCTGAGGCAATCGAATACCGGACAAAAGCGCAGCAGTACTGGCAACATGCGCCGTTGCCATATGACCGGATCGAGGTGCCGGATCGAGGTATCCAGGCGCTGCTTGATTCGGCGACGCGCAACATCTGGCAGGCGCGCGAGATCAAGAAAGGATTGCCGGCTTTCCAGGTGGGTCCGACCTGTTACCGCGGGCTGTGGATTGTGGATGGCGCGTTTATTCTTGAGGCCGCGACGCTGCTTGGTGCGGGTGACCAGGCACGTAATGGGGTGGCGTACGAGTTGACCTATCAGCAGCCTGACGGCCAAATCAAGGTGATGAAGAATTTCTCCAAGGAA
>JAPLUJ010000132.1:0-2512 GCA_026397695.1 Verrucomicrobiota bacterium
CTCACTGATTTTCAGAATTGCGGACTCGGGTGTTCCGTGAGTCGCAATGTAAAACAGCAGGGCGGCAGAGGCAACCGAAGAAGGCGCGGCCAGCAGCGCCATCTGCCGGTCGGGCGTGGCGGCGTCCTGGGTTTCGAGTTGGAGGCCGGGTTGCCAGCCGGGGGTGACCGATCCGCGCGAGCGTGGGCGCAGGGCGGGATCCTGCATGTCAAAGGCGAAGGACTGGCCCGAGTCGCGTTCGGCGTCGAGGAGGGCTTGCGGCGCTTCTAGCTGATCCCGCCGCCGATTGCATGGATAATCTCATTGAGGATGGGAATTCTTGTGCGGGCCTCCTCCAACAACTCCAGCGAAAACCTCGCTTGCAAGGTCTTCTTCAAGCGGCCCAGCACATGGCTGCTCCGGTCGGTTCCGAGGTAGGTGCCCTGGAAATGGGACTTGCACCGGTCCGAAGCATTCGCGCCATGACGCAGTCCCGACAATTTACCGTCGCCGAGGATTTCCAACAGAAGCGCCTCCAGGCAGGGAGCGGAACGCTTGATAGAAAGCCGGTGTTCCCGGCACCATTCCGGCGGGATCGGTTCGTCGTTGCGGTCGGAGTCCAACAGAATCAGGACATTCGAGTAATCTGCTAGACATGCGATCTTGATCGCGCCATGGACCACGGTTTGCTCGCTCCCGCCCCGGCCATGTTCCACTTTGATGGCGGTGCCCGGAACCCGGTAAAGATCACGGAGATGGGACAGGAACACGGCATCCGTTTTTCCCTCGCCGAAGAGCAGGATGGACTGGGTGCGCGCCATCTTCAGAACACTGCGGGTTGGGGAATCGCGCCGTAGTATCCGGCATTGTAGCGGGCGAAGAAGTTTTCCTCGCGCCGGACACCGGGAATGTCCGACAGGCGTTTGGCGTGGCTCACGCAGTTGGCGTCTTTTTCGACCAACACGATCTGCTCCTTGGCCAGGCGGTTGAGGATTTCCACGTGGTGGCAGGTGAAGAGGAGTTGTGCCTTTTTCGGGTTCAGTTCGGGGTCCGCGAAAAGGTCGAGCAGGGTCGGGATCAAATGCGGGTGCATGTCGGATTCCATCTCGTCGATCACTGCGATGCCGCCATCCGTGAGGACCGGGAAAAACCGCCGCAGCACCAGGAACAGGCGCTTGGTTCCTGAAGATTCCAGAACCAGGGGGAATTCCACCTCGGCCCCTTCCACCCGGTGGCGCACGAAGGGGAAAGGCACTTCCTCCTCCCGCTTTTTGTTCGCATCGAACAGCGTTGTCTTCTTGATGGCAAAACCTGAAATCCCAAGATCTGCGGTGATCAGGCGTTGTTCCAGATTCTCCTTCAGATGAGGGTTTGCGTCAAAATAGGCAGCCGCTTCGATCAACGATTGGAGTTCGTTTTCACTTACGGAATCTTTCTTGCCGGTGCGGTTGACATTGGTCTCAACGATACCAAGAGCCCGGTCGATCCTGGCAATCTCCTTCGAGCCTGTTAGCAGGCCGGCGGCAAACATCGAGGCGTTAGGGCGGTCCTTGATCAAACGGCTGATGGCCACGCGGTCCACATCGAAATCCCGGGCCGTGACCTTGCCCTCGGCATCCCGGGCCATCAGGGTGCGGAAATGGCCGGTCTCCAGATGGAATTGCGACAATTTCTCGCTCACCACCGCAGTCGGCAACAGCTCGCACTCGTAGCGGTAGAGACCGCCGTTGCCCTCAAATTCTATCTTGCAGCTCACCGGAGTGGTCCGGCCCAGATGGAAAAACCCGTCCACCGGAATTTCATCTTTCTCCCCGAGGTGCTGATAGGAGTGGCGCAGAAAAAAGCTGAAGAACACCAGTCCCTTGAGCAGGTTCGTCTTGCCCGAGGCATTCGCCCCGAAGACGCCCATCAGGAGAGAAACCCGGTCGTTCAACAAGGACGGCGCGAAGCTGTCATCCGTGTTCACGCTCGCGCTGACAGCAAAGGAAATCGCGGCTGTCTCGCGGTAGGAACAAAAGTTTCCAAACTCAAAGTGGCGGATCATGGCGAGGGATGTATCGCCCATAAAACGTCAGAGGAAAAGCATTTTTGCGTAAAATTCTGCAAAAAGTTGATTTTTCACACGTTCAGCTCCTGGATGGGCTTCCGCAGCGCCGCCTCCATGCGGACCAGGGCGTCGATCATCCGATCCTGCATTTCCGGCCACTCGGACTCGGCGATTTTCCGACTCCCGGGAAGCTCCTTGCGGATCCGGCCCCCGTTGCGACCGGGCATGTCATGCCAGTCCAGGGACCCGCCGAAGACCTTTTCGATGGCGTCCTATTGAGCCCGCAGGGTCTCGAAGGCCGTCAGACTCCGCTGGGCATCCTGGCCAATGGCGGCTTCCATGAGGCACTCCCTGACCGGTTCCTTTGCAGCTGCTGGCACGAGAAGCGAGTCGTGAATCGTCACTACGGGCACTCCAGGTAACCGTTCCATGACGAGCGGCACGGCGCTTCCAAATATCAGGCTGGACTCCATTCGCTGAAGCAGA
>JAPLUJ010000132.1:2576-4239 GCA_026397695.1 Verrucomicrobiota bacterium
GGCCAGCGCCCTAGCCGCAGAGGGGAATAGATCTTCGAAAACTTCGAATATTTCGGTGCAGTGGAAATGACGCCAACCAAACAGCAAATCCCTGCAAACCCTTTTTTTGAGTTTTTCGCGGTCAATTTTCATGCCTGCTCCGAGGTGTTCATAGAATTTCCCGGTGGTGGTCACCTCGATCAGCTTGTCGACATCTCCAGGAGTCACTTTGAGTTCACCAGCATGATCCCTCAGATAAATCGCAAGAAGCAGAGGTTGGCAGTTCTTGATGTCCAATTCGACAGATTGCTCGCCGTCATATTGCAGAATACGCCTCAGATCTTTGGGCATGCGTGAACACTTGTGAAACAAACGCCAACCGACGGGTGCAACTTTGCAATCGTTTCTGGCACCGGCGAAATGTTCAACGGTCATTCGGGCACGCAGTTTTTTTGCCATTTCGTAATCCTTCTCTAGGATGAACTTCTCAACATCAAAGTCATCGGGAAGGGCGAGATTTTCCAAGCTGCTTTGAACGTGGTTGACTGCAGCCAGCGGGTGATCGGCACCGGAGATCTTGAGGGACATTTTGAGAGTGACGGGTGCGGCGTTCTGCGCGGGCCTGGGCCAGACCAGATCGGTTGTCTCGTGGTCATCGATGCACCAATCCGCCAGCCGGTAACCGGTGCAGTAGTTCTCCGGCCTATACCCGTGCACCTTCGACCAGATCCCTGATTCCTGGAGCAGATTCCGAATTTTTTTACCATGCCGTGATCCCACTAGCAAATTGTGAAGTTATGCAGATACGCGGAAAGTTCCGTCGGGGTCACTATCGAACATGTGTAGTCGGATAGATTGTGCCAGGGTCAGCCGCACCAGATGGGAGAGCCGGTCCGTCAAATTATTGCAGTGTGGGCGGATGGTTTTTTCTACCCGTTCCAGATTAGGAACCCAGCACCTCTTGGGTTTGCTGGTTCTGTGGAAAGCGCCAGCGGCCCGCTGTCGAATAATGCGCCACTCTCCAAGGGTAGGTTTTTTGTAAATGACGACTTTTCCTCGGGCTGGCAATCTTTTCAGACCATATTCGATCTCATGGCGTGAAATGGTTTTGGTTGATTGACCGAGTTCTTTGGCTAGGGAATGCTGGCTGATTTCGTCTATGGCGAGGTCCATGACGACGGATCGTGGGTGGGGTGCACCCTCTGCGGAATAGGCGGGGGGTGTGCAGACACTGATTCTCCCAGAACCGAAAACCCTGAAATGTAGTGGAAGCTGAAATGGGAGAGTCTGAGTTTGTGAATTTATGCATCTCCTCCACGAAAAAAGGCCAGGAGGGTGGTCGCGCCACCACTTCTCGGCCCGCGCCTCGGTCCATGCGCTGCCCTGAATGACCAGCGGGAGGGTTTTGCGCAGGGTGGAGAAAACGTGACCGTAATACTCGAGAGTGGCGTCTTTCAGACCTGGCTTGCCGAGGGTTTTTTCCTCCACCATCTCGAGCGCCTCTCCCACGGTGCGCACCACTCCCGGAGTGACAGCGCGGGCGCTCGCCTCGCGCAGTTCTTCCAGCTTAGGGTCGCGCTTGAGCTTTGCCACCCGCAGATCGCCTGTCTGCGGGTGCGGGACAAAAAAGTTAAGCCGCATCGGCTTCATCTTCGGCGAACCATCTTCTGGCCCTGAGTTGTTT
>JAPLUJ010000634.1 GCA_026397695.1 Verrucomicrobiota bacterium
TGTCATCACGCCGGAGTTCTTGACTGCCAAAGCCGCAGCCTTCGGACGCACGGGCGACTACCTCCGCGGGCTCACGCTCTGCGGACAGTTGTCCGGATCCGGATTGAGCGCACCGCAGGAGCAGGAGGTGCTGCTGAGACGGGTCAAGTTGTGTATCCAGGTCGGCCAAATGGACGGCGCGCGGGAAACGTACCAGAAACTCAAGGCGATCGCCCCCTACAGCGAGGCGACCGTCAAGGCCCGCGAGGCGATCACAAATGCCGTCCGCGGGAAAAAGATGGAGTGAAAAGTTTATGACAACACCCAAGTCTCAGTTCAATTCGTTAGAAGTTCTCGTCTTTTGCGCGGCGCTGCTCAGCGCGGGCGCCGGTTCCGCCGCGGAGCCGTCGGTTCCACCGGTCCCGTGGCATGTCAATGAAGCCGACATCCGCATCCCGGTCAGCGTTGATATCGAGGAAGCCGTGAAGAGGATGCCGCCGCAGGTATATCTCGCCGATCTGGACCCGATCGAGGCGCAGGGGATCGCCTTTGACCGCAAGAACAAGCTCGCCGTCAAGGCGAACGGGTCGGTGACATTCAATCTGAAGCCGGAGTATAGGTGGTTGTCATTTCGAAACGGGCTCAAGGTCTCCGTGGACGACAAGGATCTGGCTGGCGAAAGAATAGTCGCCCTGCCACCGGGTGCGAAAAAACTCCGGATCACCGGGCAAGCCAATTTCATCGAACAAGCCGGATTCATCACCCGCGGTCCGATCGTTTCCCGCGCGGACCTTTGCCTACCCGGTCTCGATCCGACCGCGCTGGTGCCGCTCGTCTATCGCCTGTCGGGCGAGCGGGTCGGCTGTCGCATCCTCTGGGCGCATCCGACCGAGCCGATGCAGATCCTGTTCGACTGTTCGAGCGGCGAAACGCAATACCTGGTCTATCTGGTAGATCGTTCGAAACAGCCGCCCCCGCTGGACTGGGCCCCGAAGGCGGGCCTCATCTTCGAAAGCCGCTACCTCGAGCGCTGCGACCAGGAGATCAAGACGCCGGAAGACTTCCAGAAACTCTGGGACGGCGCGAGTTTCATCGCCGAAAAAAGCGCGAAAAAAGCCATCAGCCTCGGCTTTCTCCCATCCAGGCCCATGTGCGGGGATAGGGCGAACCGCTACGATACGCCGCACGGGGCGCCGCTGGCGCTCTGCCGTTACACGGGTTTCTTCCACATCCCGGAGACGCAGGAATACGATTTTACCTTCAGATCCTGGCCCGGCGGCCATGTCCTTGTCGACGACCAGGTGGTTGTGGAACTGCCGCCCGGAGAGTGTTGGAAGCGAGAAGCTGATCATAGGCATAAGAAGAAGTGCAGACTGCAACTGGAAAAGGGGCTCCACAAACTGGACTTCTGTCAATACGGCAGAGAGGGACGATTCTTAATCCAAGTGTTGTGGTGGCCGTACGGCAATGCCCCGGGTTATAATATGTTCAGGCATGATGGCATGGAGTCGGGAAGCTGCTCCACGTTCGGCGTCCAAGAACAATTTTCCGTGTGGGAACCGTTTGCGGAGGCTGCGGCCGGCCCGGCTGCCCGCCGAGGGCAGGACTTGTGCGCCTCGTTCACCTGGCGCTGGAGTACGCACTGGTTGGGCATATACCCCGCAGGCGACGCCATCAGTTTCTCCTTCGCAGGGACGCTCTCGAAGGAGAGTACAAACGCGGTCTTTCGCTGGAAGTTTGATGACGGACACCAGACCGAGGCACAGAAGGTGGATCACATCTTCTTCGCGCCCGGGACAAGGAAGGTGGAACTCGAGGTCCTGGACGGCCCGGGCGGCAAGGTGATCGCGCGCGCAACCGGCAATATCCACGCCCAGATCAACTGGAGCTATCCGACTGGTGCCTCGCCATTTGAGTGGTGGTGGCCCAACCTGTTCAGCTTTGAGACTTTGCTCGCGCAGCGGGCAGGGGAGTTCGACCAGCGGCGCGGCGCTGGCGCGACGTATTGACGAAGTCGCCAAAGCGCTGCCCTACTCCCGCCTGCTCGACCTGGCGCGCTCGCTGGCCGCACCGGACGGGCCGCTGCAACCCGATGCCGCTGAAAAGCTCTGCAAGGCCGTGATGGACCGGGCTCCGGCCGGCTCACGCGACTGGAAATCCGCCGCCGCAATCCTGGCCGACATCCTCGTTTCCGTCCGCAGCAAGCCGCAAGAAGGGCTTCAACTCCTGGAGACGGCGGAGAAAGCGGCACCGGGCCTGGACCTGACCGGGGGCTGGCGTACGGCTCCTGCCAAACAGTGGTATTCGAACGTCCCGGAAAACGAAGTGGCCGGCGAGACTCAGAACCTGCAATGGGCAAACGCCTGCTCCTTCAAAGTCCACGGTCCCGAATTGAATTCAGGCGCGGGCGTATGGGCCGCGAAAGAGTTCGATCTGCCAGCGTCCCGCCAGGGCAAGGAGTTGGCCATGTACATTGGTGCCACGCCCGACAACCGGCTCTTCTGGTTCAACGGCAAGCGGCTTCCGGTGCAGAATAACGACGACTACGTTGTGATCCCTGCCTCCCTCCAGCGCTATGGCGGGAAGAACGATTTCCTGGCGTTGTTTCAACCCACTGCCAGCCCCGGTTCCTATGGCGAAAAGGGCCCCCGCCCATCCTACAATATCCTGCAACACGCCAGGCCGGTTTCGAGGCCTATGGAGTTGTACACATCGGCGGCCTGCACGGAGAAGGGCGTGAATTATACCTATTACGAAATAGAGGAAAAAGGGCCGAAAGAAGAGCTGGACAAGATCAAGGGTGACCCCGCCAAACTGGAATCCTTTTTCGACAAACTGGCGCCCATCAAGAAGGGGACGCTGAAACAAGTCGACCTCTCGCCCCGCGGACGGGACGTGTTCTTCGCCATGAAATTCACCGGGTATGTGAAAGCATGCGCCGGGGCACAGCAGTCAGGTGATACGTCCAACCTCTGGCAGAACAGAATCAAATCCGACAGCCCCTATACCAGGTTGTCGGTCGATTCGAGGGATGTGGGTGACCAGGGCAGGATATATCTCCGCGATGGCGCCTATCCCGTTTCACTGATCTACTACCACGAAAATGGAAAAGACTTGTTATTGAACCTGACCCCTCCCGATACGTTTGTTGCGGAGTCGGTACTGCTGGCAGAATGCGTGAAGGCGGACGCCCTGCTGATGACGGGCGAAGGCGCGCAGGCGCAGGAGATTCTCCTGGCGCTCAAACCTAACGCCTGGCCGATGGACGAGACCTCGCAACTGCAACTGACCGGCGACCTGCGCAAGATCCAGCGGTGGGCACAGGAAAGCGGTGCCGATGCCGCCGCCGCTTCCCGGGTTTCTTGCTCGCGAAGATGGAGGCACTCGCCGCCGCGGGGGACTACGCGCGCATTCTCGTCCTGTCCGGGCAGTTGGGCCGCATGGATCTGAACCAAACCCAGCGGGAGCAGATGCTGCTCGTGCAGGTCAAAGCCGCGATCAAGGCGGGGAACACGGACGCCGCCAGGGATGGTTACACCCAACTGAAGAAGATCGCGCCTTACAGCGCGGCCACCGTCGAGGCCCGCGAGGCGATCACCAAAGCGGTCCGCGGAAAAAAATCGGAATGATCATGTCGCCACGGAGCACGAGTCTCCCAACTCGCCAGAGAAAGATGGCCAAGGAACCCGCGCCAGCCTAACAACAGCAGGCCTAACGGGTTCACCGAGCTTGCCCGTGCAGAGTACATCGTGAACCACACCGGATACCCGCTCCGTCTTGTGCTCGCACACATGCCATTCCGGCAATTTCATCCGATCCCCTTCTGTAAATCCCGCGCACTCCACAGTGTGCCCGCCGCGGCCGCGCCACTGCCGCGCCATTTGCGCGCGCCGTCCTTGCGCGTCCCGCCGAACCGGTCCCTACACAATCGAAACACCTCATCCACAAACCCCCGGCTCCCGATCACCGCACCGTCCGTGAAA
>JAPLUJ010000010.1 GCA_026397695.1 Verrucomicrobiota bacterium
TCGCGGGCCGCTTCCACCCGCTTGGTTAGATCCTTCAGCCAGGCCTTGATGACCTTGGTGTCCTCAAGGTTCTCCTCGTGCTTGAGCCGCGCGGTGAAGAGCCGCAGCAGGTTGTGGGCCAGGCTGATGGCCAGGGCTTGGATGCGCTTGCCTGTCTCGTTAGCCGTCCAGGCCTTGCGCTCATCGAGTTTCTGCTCCTGCTGGTCGTAGGCTTTCTCGATGTTCCAGCGCAAGCGGCGTGGTTGGTTGAGAGCGCCGGGCGGCAGAGTCATCTCGTTGGCGAGGGTCACATGGGGTTGCCCCGAGTCAGGACAGATGGCGGTGATCTTGCGCCACTGTCCGGGGATGTTGTTGAAGAATACCGTCTCATCGCTTTTCACCAGCACATTGACGGGATTGGAATGATCGATCTCCCGGGGGATCACGCTCAGCGGCGCGAAGTTGCTTTTCCACTCGGTGACAATATAGATGCCTTTGCTTTGCTTGAGGTTGTATGCGAAGAGGAAATCAACGATGGCCCGGTCGTAAACCATCAGGACCTGGCGGCCCTTGCCAGCACCGCAACGCAGTTGCTCCTTGTCCTGGCGCTTGAGGGTTTTGAGTTCATGTTCGCGGCCCCGCTCGGTGGGCGGCACCAGATCGACGAAGTCCACCCAGTTGGTGCGCAAGTCCAGTTTATAGATGGCGTGGACGGCGAGGTATGCGTCCTTGGCGTTGCGCGGGTCGTGGGTGGCATGGGCTATGCCATGGCCGTCGCCCGCCCACACCTCCCAACCGTTGAGTTCGGGAATGGCGGACAGAGTGTCATCATGGGCTCGCAGGCCCGGCAGGTGTTGGTCACGCATGGCTGCGGCAAGCCGAATCATTAGATCGAGCCGCCGGTTGCTGCCGAGGCTCTTGAAATAGTTGGGGCGGTTGAGGCCGGGCAGATATGGCATGCCGTGACACTGGAGGAAGTCGCGCCCTGACTTGGATGACTGGAGCACCCGCTGAACACAGAGGACGGCGAAATCGTGATCATCGATCACCGGGCAATTGCGGGTGGTGAAACTCCCGCCCATGGCCTGGTGGAGGGGTTCCAGAAACGCATCGCTCAGCAGCATGTGGGTGGCTTGATCGGCATGACTATCGGATATGTTAAGGTATGAATCTGACATGCGCGATGATGGTTGAAATCCGCTGCAACCACAAGATATATCCACAACCCTATTAAAGAACCATATCATTTATCCGGCAGGTTCTGATGACCTGCGAAATGGCGCGCTGCGGCCCGTGTGGCGAAGGCTTGCGGCGTGGGCGGAGGGATGTCGATTTTGCCGCCGCGACGCGCTGGCGCGCCTCGCAGGGGGGGAGGGAACCCGCTCTGGAGGCGGGGGCCGCCGTTTTCCTGTTAGACACCCGGCATCTTTCCGTTAGATTCCGGGTATCCGCGCGGGTCTATCAGATTAACATGGGTGACATGATGTCATCTTGTGTTAGTTCGGGTGGCGCGGGAGATGGCAGAGTTGGGGCATGGCGGGCCGATGCCGGGCCGGATCGGGAGTCGCTCGACTAGGGATATGGGCCGCCACCGCCGACCTCGCCAAAGCCAGGCTGCTATCCAAGGTGCCGCTCAGGAATAAGAAAGCTCTGTATTGTTAGGCGACAGGGTTCGACACAGGAACCCTGTCTCTAACGTGTTCTGATTATTCCCTCGCCTCGGGTCCGCCCGGGTCTCCCGCAAGCCTCACGGATGCTCGGATTTGGCAGCGCGGCCACCTGTCCGCGAGCTTTCCTTTGGCGGGGTTGCTGACGGAGCAGTCGGCCCGGGATGCCGCTTTCCATCGTCCCGGACACCGCGCTTGCTAACCAAACGACCGCGTGTCAGGCAACCTCCCCGGGCACTCAATCCGCGATGTTGACTCTTGGCTTTCTAACAAATTCAAAAAAATCCAGATCCTGGAAACCTATCTCAGGGGCCCCACAGGGCACCGCCAATCCACGGCGGCACCTCGGGTACGGTGATTTGATTCCAGCGGGAAGCGGTCGCTCCACGGACCTTGTGAACACACCAGCGGGGGAGCATCTCGGAAGCCGGTTTGCGCTGCGGTTTGGCACTGGCCGGCACGGGGTTTTCAGGGGTGTTTTTTATCGCCATGACAGCCGAAAATCCTTTATTCCACAAGGGTTTCAGCGCATCATCCGGCCATGTCAAACACCTTGGAAAGTCATTGTATAATCCCCGCACCCATGCCTAACAATATTACCGCTTCCGGCCCTCCGACCGCAGTCCATCGGCTGCTCACCGACGTCTTGTTCGCCCCCCTCAGAGTCATCCTCGCCACCACCGGCATCACCCGCAAATGCATCCTCCTTGACGACATCTCCTTTGCCATCCTCTGTGTCATGCGCTGCCTACAGAACTCCAAAACCGGGCGCGATTTCCTCCAAACCCACGCCATCCCACAGATTCCGGACCTGACCCGCAGCAACTACTTCGCCTCCCTCAAAAGCCCGCGCCGCCTCACCATGATGCGCAATCTCGCCCGCCACCTGCGCGCCGACCACCTCCCGGCCCTGCGTGCCCATGACAACCTGCTGGCCACCTTTCCCGAACTCAATGATTGGGAAGTCTGGGCCGGCGACGGTCACTTCATGGAGCACGCCACCCACGACCCTCGCAACGAAAAGGACCAATACGCCCCGGTCGGCGCCATCTATAAACTCGACACCCGCACCGGCTGGGCCGAATTCCTCGACCTGATCCAACCCACCGCCAGAGGCACCGAACACGAAATCACCACCCTCAAGCGCCAACCCCCCGAAGACCTCAGCTGCGGTGCCACCAAGGGAAAGCACGCCCTCATGACCTATGACAGCGCGGTCATCGACTTCCGGTACGCCTACAACCTCAAGCAAAGCAAAAGCATCTACATTCTCACCCGCTCCAAGGACAACCTCGTCCCCATGACCGTCATGCCCCGCCCGGTCGACCGCGCCAACCCCGTCAACGCCCTGGTCATCAGCGACGAGACCCTCTACTTCAACAACGCCCCCGGCTCTTGGCGCAGGATCACCGTCAAATCCCCCGACAGCGACGAAATCCACATCCTGCTCACCAACGAAATGACCCTGCTTCCCGGCGTCTTGGGTGAAATCTACCGCCTGCGCTGGCGCATCGAGAAAGCCTTCAACCAACAAGAGCAAAAACTCGACGAGCGCAAGGCCTGGGGCAAA
>JAPLUJ010000724.1 GCA_026397695.1 Verrucomicrobiota bacterium
ACTCAATTTCCTCCACCCCGAAACCCATGCGCGCCTGATTTACCAACTCGCCTGAAACGCCCAAAAAGTGCCAAATCATTTTCCGTCGAGATCAGGAACTGTGAGCATGGTCTTGTCCCCTCCCGGCTTGGTTCTACTGTTGGGTGCTGCCGCCATGCTCGCCGTATTTGCCAAGGAACGGGGAGTTGGCGTCGACCCAGGTCGCGATCTTGATGAACTCTTCGCGGGTGAGGTCCCCCTTGCAGGGGGCCTCGCGAATCCGCGCGACCAGCGGGCTGAGGTGCGATCCGAAATTCAGCGGCTCCTGGGGCCGGAAACCGGACCTGCCGTAGCGGGCGTCACGGACGCTGACCAGGCCCTTGCCGTCAAGGTTTTCGTAGGAGCGGGTCCAATAGGGCGTTTCCTCGCCGGTAAGGTCGAGGCGGCCCTTGGGGTCCTTGCCGCCGTGACAGCTCACGCAACGCCTGTCGAGAATCGGCTGGATATCCGTAACGTAGTGGACCGGACGAGGACCGCTATCGCCCGGCTGGGGTGAAAGCGCCTCGACGGGATAGTTCAGTGCCTGCGGCCGGGAAGGGGCGACGCGCTGCGCGTTCATGCGCTGTTCGTGGCACCCGATGCAGGACCTCTTCTCACCCGGCCTGACGTTTATGAATGTCGGCATATGCTGCAACTGCATGAAGTTTTCATCCAGCGCCTGGAAAAGAAGATTTTCTCCGGCCGGCACGGTAAAGAACGCCGACCCGTCTTCGTGGACCTTCGCGACGCCATAAACCATTTTGCGGTGGACCTCTCCGTGCAGGCTGATCCTGAAAATCACTTTCTCTTTCCATGGCCCCGGAAGCGCACCCATCACCCGGATATACTTGACCCTGCCGCGCTCGATGCCCGTCATGCCCTGATACACGTCCTGAACGAATATCGTGCCCGTCTTGTCTTGCTTCCCGTCGCCTGCGGCGACCGGGAGGATGTCCGTGGGCATGGGGCGCGGACGAAGCGGCAAGGGCTCGTGACACGACAGCTCCGGGTCCTGATACAGCAGCGTCCGGTTTCCCCACGCATCCAGCACATAGATCCCGTAATTCTTGTCTTTGCCCTTTTCGCCTGACTTGTGAGAGACAAGGTAGAACGTCTCGCAAAACGGATACGGTTCGCGGAAGAATCCCAAATCATACCTGACAGAGTAATCGCCCGGATAAGCAAGCTCGGGTGTGATGGATTCCATCCCTTCGGCGGTGCGCCGGGTGGCGCGGTTGTCGACCAGGATGACGGGGCCTCCCAAGCGGCCCTGATTGTGTGCCGCTCCGACCGTGATCAGCCTGCGGCTGCCCGGAATACTGCGGGTGTTCAGCATCTGGCCCGGCCGCGTTATGGTGTTTTTATAGACGTGATCCACGCCGCTGCCGTCCGGACGCACGGTCCAGACGGACTGTCCGCAGCCCAGGCCCTTGTCAACATACTCCCAGCGCGTGTAAACGACCCGGCCATCGTCCAGCAGACAGGGATCCGATTCGCTGAGCGGC
>JAPLUJ010000717.1 GCA_026397695.1 Verrucomicrobiota bacterium
GCCAAGTCGCATCAAACCAAGATCTCTGCCGCGGGACGCGGCAGGGGGCACGCTGGAAGCGTGCGCTCCCCGTTCTGCAATCCTCAGGATCTCTCCACACCTAGATCCTCAATCCTCATGCTAACGGTTTTATGACCTACGATGCTCATCTTGTTCACGTCATGCAGCGCGGCTTGGAAGTTCGCTTCATGACCCTCATGGGTGACGATGACCACCGTGACATGTTTGCCACACACGGCATGCTTCTCCTGTTGGATGACCGAGGCGATGCTCAAATGGTGCCGCCCGAGAATCGTGGCGACTCTGGCAAGGGTGCCCACCTTGTCCGGGATGGAAATGCGCAGGTAGTATCTAACATTTGCCTGGCCGGGTTGCATGAACTTGCGCGGCTTCTTTTGCCAGGCCAGGGCCGGGGGGCGGTGGTCCGTGCCGCCCGCAGCCAGTTTCCCGGCGAGGTCCGCGATGTCGCTGAGCACCGCGCTGGCGGTGGGATAGCGGCCCGCACCACGTCCGTAATAGACGGTTTGGCCAACCACATCGCCTTCCACCATGATCGCGTTGAAAACACCATTCACCGACCCGAGCATGTGGCTGACCGGAATCAGCGTGGGGTGCACCCGGATCTCGATTCCCGTAGGATGATTCTTGATCACCGCCAGCAATTTCACCCGGTAACCGAGACTCCGCGCGTTCTCAATATCCGTCTGGGCGATCCCCCGGATGCCTTCGATGCGGATCTGTTTCATGGGGACGTGAAACCCGTAGGCCAGCGATGCCAGCAGTGCCGCCTTGTGGGCGGTGTCGATGCCGTCGATGTCGAGTCCCGGATCCGCCTCGGCATAGCCGGCGGCCTGCGCCTGTCGGAGCGCGTCGTCAAAACTCATGCCGTCCTGATCCATCCGGGTCAGGATGGCATTGCAGGTGCCATTGAGAATGCCGTACATGCTGTCGATGTTGTTAGCGACGAGTCCCGCGCGCAGGGCGCGGATGATCGGGATGCCACCGCCGACGCTCGCTTCGAAACACACCTCGGTGTTGTTCGCGGCAGCGGCGGCGAAGATCTCCGCCCCGTGTTCGGCCAGCAGGGCCTTGTTGGCGGTCACCACCGGCTTGCCGCGTGCCAGCGCCTGCAGAATGAACTTGCGCGCAATCTTCGTTCCGCCTATCAGTTCCACCACAATGTCGATCGACGGATCGTTGATCAATGATTCGGCGTCGGATGTCAGGATGGACTTGTTAATCCTGATGCCGCGATCGGTTTTGAGATCAATATCCGCCACTTTTCTCAAGACGGGCTTCACGCCGATCCTCTCTGCAATGAGGCCGCCGTGCTTGATCAAACCTTCCACCACACCGGCTCCGACTGTCCCGAAACCGAGAATTCCTACGCCTATTTCTTTCATAATTAATGGGATCTTAAAACGTGCCGCCCGCCACCCTACCCGATGGCCTGCCGGTTTCAAGCGCAAAGCCCGAGGGAGCGGCGGGTGTCTTCAAGGTGGTGCGGTTTGCCTGCGGCTATCTCCGCTTGGAGGAGATCAGAGGACTCACGGGCGCAGAAATTTGCGCCAAAATGCCGGCATCACACTCACGGGCATATCCGCGGGGAATGTCCTGCGGATTTCCCCGGCCTCCTCAGCGGAAGGAACGTCGGAACGGCTCAAATCACTGACCACCTTCCATGCCCCGTTTTTTTTCTTGAGGAACAGCACATATGCCATGTCCGGGAGAACACCGTCCGGCAGCGGCGAACCGTCCGCCTTGACCGGGTTCCCCTCAAACCCGGCGTAGTCACCGTCCACCCGCATATAATCCACTTTGAAGAGGAACGTGTAGGCGAACGGTTTTTTGTTAGCCGCGATGACATATTCGCGCATCGCATCGCAGATCGCCTTGCGCTCGGGAGTACCGGGCGCGGGCGTGTGGGGTTTGGCAAAAAGTGCGACCGTGCACAACAACCAGGCCAGCGCAATCAATCGTGTTTTCATATTATGGGGTGTCTTTCCACAAAGCGTCGTATGTTTTAGTGATCTCGTCAAAGTGATTCGAGAGCTTGGTGAAATCGTCCAATTCCTGCATCCTGTTTTTGGGTGGCCCATCCTGGTATCGCCGCATGGTGGCATCCATCTCGATCCGGACCTGATTCATTTCGTCGAGCAGGCGGGCGCGCTCGGCCACCACCTCGGGCGACAACGCGCGGCTTTCCTGATAGACTTTCGGGGGAGGCGTCGGCCAGAAATGCAGGCCGAGGGCAAGGGCCAGCGCCAGCACGCAAAGCACCGGGCCGAGGCGGCCTTTGCGTTTGTTAGCGTTAGACCATGGTTCCTCATCGGGGAATTCGGCCAGCCATTCGTCCACGTATTGCACCAGTTGCGGCGACATCGGCACATGGGCGCGCCGGAGTTCGCGGAACACATGACTGCGGCCATCCAGACAGTCCAGCCAGATCTTGAAGCGGGTTCCGTTCTTGCGGTGGATTTCAATGCCGTGGTTTTCCTGGGTCGCCCCCAGCCAGATCGCCCCCATCAGGCGCCAGTTCAGCAACCCCGCCAGCATCATCACAATTCGGAGCCACTTCGGCAGTGCCAGCACGGCGGGTTCCACGCGTTCGATGTCCGCATAGGCGCATTCCCGGCTGCCTAACAGTGTTCGGCAACGAAGTCCCTCAGGCAGCAGTGTCAAGCTAAAGGTGGAATACCACAGCGCGACGACCGTGATGGCGAAAACCAGCGTGGCAAGCAGCCACATCCCTGCGGTCAGCCAGATCCAGCCATCATCGATATCGAACAAACCCTGCATGACCGGGCCGGGGAAATTGCCGCTGATGACAAACACCGGAATGACGAGGAAAAACGCGGTCATGGCGACGCCTAGCAGATCCGGCACCACCACCGCCCGGTTCCGGCTATAGCTCAAGGTCCGGGGGCCATATTTCGGCCATGGCAGCAGGGCATAGGCCAAAACTGCGGCGAGCAACACCCACACGGCAGCATGCCTGCCCGGATGTAGCAGCGCGGCGGGCGCGTAATTCATGGCATCCATCGGAGCCTGATAGAGCACCTCCAGATACCGCGTCCGGCCGCCATCAGTTAGAGCTACATAGGAAAAACAATGGGCCGGGTTGATTTGCGGGGCAAGGCCGCTACGTGTTGCGGGCCGAATTGATATCGTATGAGATTCCCAAATTGACATCGTCGCTATTTTGCTAGATTGCTACGCTCTGATCGGGTTTCAGGTCCGCTATCATCGTAGTTTCGGCGCTTGATGATGACGCCGCCGGAAGTATCGAAAAACGTCCGCCAGCCGTGCCCTTCCACATGGATCAAGCCGCGTTGGGTCTTGTCCTTGATATAGTCCTCAAGTGATGATTCGGCCGCGTTGTTCCGGCTCGGGTCGTGGGCCATGCCGCTTTCACGGCTCAACATCCCGAGATCGCGGGTCATGCGTGCGGTTTGCGATTTTCGCAGTTCATCAAACCGCACATCCTTGACGCGCCACAGAGGTCCGCCGGTGGTCGCCACCAGCCAGGTCGCATAAAAGAT
>JAPLUJ010000438.1:0-7551 GCA_026397695.1 Verrucomicrobiota bacterium
CACTGGTCACGATGAAGGTCTCACCCACCGGGGCTGACTCGCGCGGCATGGAGATGTTGAACTCCGCTCTAACAGGCAAGGTGGCGGATGACGGTGGCAGCGTTTCGTTCCGGCTCAAGGGCACCGCGCGCGCGGCAACAGAGGGATCGGCCGTAGAGTTGTTAGGTGGCGGCGCGGCCCTGGCGGATGGAGTTACGGGTGACGGCTGGCACGTGGCCTTGCGCAAAACCGGCGAGACATGGGTTTATGACCTGGTGGCCGAGCGCAGCGGCGAATTTCCGATAGATGTCGCCTTCGAGGTGCCGGTGGCCCGCAAGGGCGATTGGCGAACCATCGGCTTCAACCTGCCGACCGGGGTGATTGTTCCGGTGATGATAGCCGGCTTGGCTGGCAGTGTGGCGTTTGACAACGCCCTGCCCGTGGTTCCGGAATTCAGTGACAAACAATGGCGTGGGTTTCTTCCGGCCAGCGGACTGGGCACGATGGCGTGGCACGCGAAGGACAAGGTGGCCGACGGAACGTTGTTTTTCTCCAGCACGGAAACCACCGATGTGCGCGTCGGCAGCGGGCTGTTACGGCAGATGACCGTGGTGGACCTGCGCGTCCTGCAAGGAAAACTCGGCGAGTTGAACCTAACACTCGACGGCCCGGGTGAAGTGCTGTCCGTCTCGGGCGATCCAGTGCTCGGCTGGGCGGTTAAAGAAAGCGGCGGCAAGCGCCGGCTCGAAGTGAAGTTGAGCCGCCCGATCGAAGGGGCCGGGCGGGTGGTCATCGAAGCACAGGCCGCGCTCGGCGGCTTTCCGGTCAAGGCGGAGGCGTTGCGCATGGCACCGGTCGGCGCGCTGCGTCACAGCGGGTGGCTGCGGGTGGCCAACGACGGTGCTGTTAGAATCGAGGTGGCCAACGCGAAGGGGTTGATCCAACTAGCGCCCGGCCAATTTCCCGGCGGTGTGGACGAGAATCTGCGACAGGTGTTTGTCTATCGGTTTCCGTCGGTGGATTATACCTATACCGTCAATGCCAATCAGGTGCTGCCAGAGGTGGGCCTCACTGAGGTAACAGTTTACGAACTTGCGGAAACCGACCGCCGGGTGACGGCGGATCTGGAACTCGACATCCGCGAGGCGCCGTTGCGCGAATGGGAGATGGAAATCCCGGCCGATCACGCGGTGGCCGCGGTGAGCGGTGCCGAGGTGGCGGATTATGCGGTGGGCGGCGATGTAAAGGACGGCAAGCGCAAACTCAAAATCCTCTTCAAACAAGCTGTTAGCAGCCGGCAACTCGTCAGCATTCGGCTGGAAAAAAACGCGGCGGCGAAAGCGGGTGCGTGGGATCTCCAACCGCTCGGCTTCCCGGGGGTGAAGTCACGCCGCGGATACATCGGCGCGGTGACCGCCGCTGGATACCGCCTAACAGCCGGCAAGACCACGGGTGTCGCCGAGGTGCCCATCACGTTTTTTCCGAAAAAGACCAAAGGCTTGCAACAGGCATTCCGTTTGCGCGAGGACACCTGGACCGTGGGACTCACGGTCGAGGCGCTCGGCCAAAGCATTCATGCCGACGTGTTCCATCTCTACTCGCTCAAGGCGGGAGCGGTTTATGGCAGCGTGCTGATGAACTTCTTCGTGGTCGGCGCGCCGGCGACGGAATGGAAAATCTCGGTGCCCGAGGGGATCGGCAACATCGATGTCTCCGGACAGAACGTCGGGCGCGATTGGCGGCATGATGTCAAAACCCACACGGTGATTGTTCCGCTGTCACGCCCGGTTCTGGGCACCGGCACGATTCTCCTCACATTCGAGCAACCGATGAACTCGCGCGGTGGCAAACTATCACCCGGCGAGGTTTTTCCGTTAGGCGTGCAGGGCGAGCGTGGTTACGTCCAGGTGGTGAGTCCGCTGCAGGTGAACCAAAAGTCCGCCAGCGAGGGTTCATTGTTAGCGATAGATGCCACCGAGTTGCCTGCGGAGTTCCGCCTGTTGAGCAGCGCCCCCACGCTCGGCGTCTGGCAATACACCGCACGGGATTTCAAGATCGACATGGAGATCGAATGGTTCGAGCCCGGCGAAACCGTCGGCCAGGTGGTTGATTTCCAAAAGCTCACCAGCCGGGTATCGCGTGACGGCCAATGGGTGACGGACGCGCGGATTTTCGTGAAATCGCGCGGTCGCGGCGCACTGCGCATGGTGTTTCCGCAAGGCGCGGTGTTGTGGGAAGCGAAGGTCGATGGCGAGGCGGTGAACGCGCGTACGGACGACGGTGGGGAAATCCTCGTGCCACTGCCTGCACGGCTCGATCCCAATCAAGCGGTGGAGGTTTCCTTGCGCTACGGTGCCCGCTCCGAAAAACCTAACAAACCACGCCTGGTCGCGCCGAAACTCGACGTACCGGTGGTGATCGGCGAGTGGATGATTTCCGGCTTAAACACAGGCAACCCGCTGGGTGTTAGAAAAATCCTCGCGCTCGTCTGCGGTCTGTTATTCGTCGTGCTGGCGGTGGGCCTCGGATGGTGCGCGGCGGTGACCGGGCGCGGCGGTTCGGCGGTGTTGGAATATGCCGCGCCGGTGGTGGCGGCGAATGGCGAGGTGTCGGTTGTCATCGGCAACCTGCCGACATGGCTGGCACGCACCGGCTGGGGCGTCTGGCTGGGTTTCATTCCCGGCACGCTGGTGGCACTCCGCGGATTGGTTAGAGGAAACCGCTGGTGGACGGGTTGCGGGCTGGTGCTGGTGGTGGCCGCATTTCTATCGATTCGCGGGGGTGCGCCATTGTTCTTCGGGATTGTCTCCTGGGTCGGCATGGTTTGGTGGATTCCAAGATTACATCAGACAATCCGCGGCATGAGAAAACCCAAGGCAACGGTTGCCGTGGCGGCGGCCATGGCCCTCACCTGCTTGATGCCGTGGAACGCGCGCGGTGCGGAAATCCCGGCCATGAAACCTGCGGAATCGATGATCCATGACTGGCAGATCCGCGACGGCCGTCTTTTCGGCACCGTGGACGTGACGTTGCGGGGCGAGGTGGGTGATCGATTTCTGCTGCTGCGCGAACCGGCCGTGCTCAGCCGCTTTGAGGGCGCGGGCTTGCGCGCGGTCAAAATCCAGTTAGATGGCAGAAGTGTCTATGGCTTGGTGGCTGCAACCGCCGGCCGCATGACCGGTAAGGCGGAGTTTGAAATGCCGCTGGCGGATCCTTTGAAAGGCTGGGATCATCCGGGCGGTCCAGCCGCGATGCGGCGCGTCACCGTGCGTTGGAACCAGGGTGGCTGGGAGTTCTGTTGCCCCGCTGCCGCCAAGATCCAAACCCTCGATGGCTTGAAGGCGGACCAGAGTGGAGCTTTGTTAGTGTTAGGTCCGGCGGATGCCGTGAAAATCCAGGCGCGCCCGAAACAACGCAACGCCGATGCCGAGGAAACCAAGTTTTTCGCCGAGGTTGCCAATTTGTTCCTTCCCGGACCGGGCGTGGTGAACGGCCGCCACCAAGTGAGCATCCGTCCCGCCCAAGGACGCGTCACCAGTCTCACGCTGCAAGTACCTGCCGGTTTCACGGTGAGCGATGTGGTCAACGGACCGGTAGGCGCGTGGCGCTTTGACCCTGAAAAACGCGAACTCCGGCTGACCGTGGAGCCCGCGCAGAAGCAAGGGTTCTCGTTCACCATCGAAACCCAGCGCGGAGCCGGGGCCTTGCCGATGGATCTCGAACTCGAACCGGTCCGCGTCGCGGGCTGCGCCGGTGAGGTTGGTTTGTTAGGGATCGCGTTCGGCGAGGAAGTGCAGCCGGAAACCGTCACCGTGCAAGGCCTCTCGCGGGTGAATCCCGAGGATTTCGATAACAAGCTGCTGCCGCGTGACAAGGATGGCCAGCCGCTGGCGCTGCTCCAACATGCGTTCCGTTACGGCGCGGGCGCGGTGATGGCCAAGCTCAAGGTGGCGGCGGTGGCGCCCGAGTTGCGTGCGGAATCATGGCAGCTCGTTTCGCTAGGCGAAGACCGTCTCGTGGTGGCCCTCGACCTGGCCGTCACCATCACCCGATCCGGCGTCTTCCGCCTGGATCTCGGCGTGCCGGAGGGCTTGGAAATCGAGAGCGCTACCGGCGAGGGACTGAGCCACTGGACCGAGAGCAAGGCCGACGGCAAACGCACCGTGACCTTCCATCTATCAGGAAAAACCATGGGCCGCCGGGCATTCAGCCTGACTCTAACCGGCCGTCCGCCAGGAGCCCAGGCGAAATGGCAGGTGCCGAGTTTCAGCCTGCGCGACGCATCCCGCGAAACCGGCGTTCTAACAGTGGTGCCCGAGCGTGGCTTGCAGGTGAGCCCGGTGGACCGGAAAAACATCTCGCAAGTCGATTCCCGCGAACTGGCCGACGGCCCCAAGGAATCCGTCCGTGCCGCATCGCGGCCGGGAGCGCTGGCCTATCGGTTGTTGCAGAGCGATTGGGCGCTCGGCCTGTCGATCAGCCGGTTAGACCCGTGGGTGACGGCGCGCGTTTTCCATGATGTGACGATTCGCGAAGGCCAGATGATCTCACGGGTGCACATCGGCTATCGGATAGAAAACGCCGCGGTCAAGTCGCTGCAGGTGCGGATTCCAGGCCTTGATGCCACGGCCGCCGCCACCGTGCGCGCCACCGGTTCCGCGGTGGCGGATATCAGCATGATCAAGGATGATAACGGGTTGTGGGAAATTCGCTTCCAACGCGGCCTCGCCGGGGAAACCGATGTGGAACTGGAATACCAACGTCCGGGCAAGGAGGGTGGCAACGAGGCGGTGGAACCATTGGTGTTAGAACATGTCCGGCAACACACCTACTTCGTTGCGGTGCGTGCGGGTGGCCGCCTGGAACTCGAATCCGGCGTGCTGCCGCGCGGTTGGCAGCGCACCGATTGGGCGGTGGTGCAATCCACGCTTGGCCGCACCGCGGGCAGTGTGGCACCGGTCATGTCCTTCCGCGTGGCCGATCCTGATGGGCCGCTGCCGGTTGTTTTGAAACGCCACGAGCTCGCCGGACTGCGCAAGCTCAGGGTTTCCGAAGGCACGCTCACCACCTTGCTCGCGCCCGGCGGCGACGCTCTAACCGCAGTGAACATGAAGATGCAGGTCGTGGGCAAGGGCACCTTGCGTCTCAAGCTGCCGGATGGTGCCGAGTTGTTCAACGTGTTCGTCAACGACGAAGGCGCCACGCTCGTCCGCAAGAACGGCGCTTGGTTGTTTCATGTGTTCCCGTCGCCTGAAGTCGGGCGGACTACGGTCGTGCGCTTCGTGTATTCCGCGTCGATCCGTCATGGCCAACGCCTCGAAGGACCGGTCCTCGATGTGCCGCTGGAAAATCTAACATGGCGGGTGCTGGTTCCGCAAGGCTGGCGGCTTGCCAGCCACGGCGGGGATTTCGATCTGAAGGATGAGTCATCGATGGGATCGTTCCGCCTTCAGGACTATCAATCGTTCGTCCGCGACAAACGCGCGAGCGATACCAAAAACGCGGTCGCCCTGCTCGACCAGGCCAACGCCTGGCTCGCCGCCGGTGACCAGGAGAAAGCCGGTCTCGCGCTGGGCAACGCGGTGCGCAACGGCCAGCTCGACGCAGCATCCGGCGAGGACGCGCGTGTCCAACTCCGCCAGCTCAAGACCCAGCAGGCGGTGCTTGGCTTGAACACCCGCCGCCAGAAGCTCACGATCGACAACCAGTTGGCCGCGCCACAGCAGGCGGAAAACCCGCAACTCAACCGCGCGGCGGAAATGAACCCGGTGCTCAAAGGTGCCTATAACTACGATCCCAAACAATTCGACCGCTTCCTCGAGGGCAACACCGCCGATGAAAACACCGCACTCAAGGAGATCGCCAATCGCATCGTCACCCAGCAACTCGCCGCCGAACCCGCGCCCGCCGCGCTCGAAGTCACCCTGCCCGAACGCGGCACCGTGCTTAGCTTTAGCCGCAGCGTGCAGGTCGACGGCGACCACCCGATGGCCATCGAACTCAAACTCAAACGTTCTAACAGAGGATTCGCGTGGCTCGCCATCCTGCTCTGCCTGCTGACCGGCGCAATGGCGGTGACGAGACGCGTGAAAAAACAAGGCGTGCTGCAATAAAATTGCTGGCGAAGCGTACTCAACAGTGGGGAGTTCTGCGGCTCAGGATTCGTCGGAATGAAGTCCGAGGCGTGTCTTGAGCCGGGAGAGTTTTAGCGCCGCATCGGCCCACTGGTCAACCAGTTTGCGGAAGCGTTTGAAATTCGCCACCTCCGCCCGCACCGCCTTGAGGTTCTCCCGCCTCAGGTATTCCGTCCGGCTCTTCATCTGGTGGGTGTAGCTGATTTGGTAGAACGGTGTCTTGCGCTCCTGCGGATTGCGGTATTGGCGGCTGATCGATCCCGGACGCATCGGGCCGAGTTGGTCCAGAGCGTGTTTGATCCGGCTGATGCGATCCTCGATTTGTTTCACTTGTTTTGATATTGTGGTTGCCATGGTGGTGGGGTTGGTGTTCATACGGGTAGCATATACACGCTACTATGTCAACAAAAATTTTAAAAAATTCCACCCCGCTCTGGTCCGCCTGGTGGGGGATCGTCTCTGAGTTGCGTCCGGCCTTCACCAGATCCAGCACTTTTCTTTGGTTTGCCGTCGCCCTGGCCGCCACCTGCGCGCGCTCGGACTTGCGCGGCGTCACCAGTTTCGTGCGGGCGCTTGGCCTCACGGAGCGGTGCTATTGGCGATTGCTCGACATGTTCCACAGCACGGCCGTCCGGCGCGACGAATTGCCGGCCCTCTGGTCACGGTTGGTGCTGTCCCTGCTCCAGCGATTCTTGTTTTGCGTCAACAACAGGATCGTGCTGTTGGCTGACGGCATCAAGGCTCCCAAAACCGGACGCAAGATGCCGGGCGTCAAAAAGCTCCACCAAGAGAGCCAGAACAACTCCAAGCCCGAGTTCATCTTCGGCCATTCCTGTCAAACAATCGCGGTGGTGGCCCGCGCGGCGGCGGGATTTTTCGCGGTGCCGCTGGCCTGCGCCATCCACGAGGGCGTGGTGTTCTCCAATCGCGACAAGCGCACCCTGCTCGACAAACTCGTCATCATGCTGCGTTCACTGGGGATCTCCCTGCCATATTATCTGGTCGGCGACATCTACTACGCAACCAAGCCGGTGATAGGTCCACTGCGTGCCGCCGGACAACATCTCGTCTCGGCGGTGCGCTCCAACGCGGTGGCGTATCTGGCACCCGAGCAACCTGCGGTGAGACGGCGGGGACGCCCCCGGAAATACGGACGCAAGGTCGCACTCAAATCACTCTTCGCCGAACTCGATGGATTTGTCACGGCGCAGAGCCCGGTCTATGGCGAGCGCGATGTGACGATCCTGATGCGGGTGCTCGACCTTTACTGGAAGCCGGCGGGCGGACTGGTTCGCTTCGTGCTGGTGATTCATCCCACCAGAGGCCGCAGGATTTTCCTATGCACCGACACCACTCTCGACGGCATCGAGGTGGTGCGCATCTATGGCGTGAGATTCAAGATCGAGGTGACATTCAAACATGCGGTCCATTCGGTGGG
>JAPLUJ010000438.1:7649-14799 GCA_026397695.1 Verrucomicrobiota bacterium
CTGCTGCAGATGCTGGCCATTCTCTATCCGGACACGGTGTGGCGGCGTTTCGGATCATGGTTGCGCACGATCCGCCCGGGGGTGGCTCCGTCCGAGCAGGTCGTGGCGCTCGCCCTGCGCGAATGTCTGCCGGAATTTATCGCAGGTTTCCGCAAAACCAATCCGTTGGCGAAAATCATTTCAGAAAACCTCGATGTTGACAGGGCCGAAGGTTGGCGCCTAGCCTCGTAAGGGGAACTCCCCACTGTTGAGATTTTTAAGCGAACAGTGTTAATCACCGACCGGTCGCTTTTGGGGGTAGATACACTGCGCGTCGCTGTTCCAGGGCAAAAGCGACCCGGAAGTGCACTTCTCTGCAAGGTCCGTTCATGGGACGGTTTTTAGACCGTCATGGAGGACTTGCCTAGTAATAAATGCGGATTATCTGGTTGAGGAGGTTTTTTCTGGTTTCAGGGGAGATCGAGCGGACTCGGGCCTCCGGCACCCGGGCGTTTCATGACGTGCAGGTAGATCATGGTGGTTTCCACGTTCGCATGGGATACAGGCCGATCATCGGATGGTGTGCCTGGTGGTGCTGACATGAATCGCACATAGCATGTTCAGAAGAACATCACAAGTGGGAAATTGCGGGAATTTGAGAAAATGAAAATCCAATCATATACAATCTGCTTGACGGACTACGTCAGGGGCATGGGATTGCCCTCATGCGCATCGACATTGTGACCTTGTTTCCCGAGGTGGCCCTGGCACCGCTGAGCGACTCGATCATCCAGCGGGCGCGGGCGGCGGGGATTGTTGCGGTGACCGGCCATCAATTGCGCGACTGGTCGGAGGACAAGCACCGGCGGGTGGATGATGCGCCGTGTGGCGGAGGACAAGGGATGGTGCTCAAACCCGAACCGCTGTTTGCCGCCGTCGAGGCATTGCGCGGACCGCAAACGCGGGTGATCTTGATGACGCCACAGGGCAAACCCTTCAAACAGGCGATCGCCCGCGAATTGGCCGCCGCAGAACATTTGTTGATCCTCTGCGGCCACTACGAAGGAGTGGACCACCGGGTGATCGAGGCTTTGGTGGATGAGGAAATTTCCATAGGCGATTACATTCTAACCAACGGAGCGTTAGCCGCCGCAGTGCTCTGCGATGCCGTGATCCGCCTGCTGCCCGGCGCGCTCGGCGACGAACGCTCGCCCGCGGACGAATCTTTTTCCGATGGCAAGCATCTGGAAGCCCCGGCCTATACGTGGCCGCTCGAGTTCCGCGGCCTCCGCGTGCCCGAGGTGCTGATTTCCGGCCACCACGGGAAAATCAAGGCCTGGAAGGATGAAAACTCCCTCGTCCGCACCCGCCAAAACCGGCCGGATTTGTTGGCTTGAGGGCATTCCTAGCTTCGCCTCAAATCCGTACAGGCGGAGAATTTCCCGCACAGCATAAATATGCGTGCCTCCCAGAAAGAATCATGGCATTCATTCCTATGTGAACACTTCAGCACAACAGCACCAGAACGGTGTGGAAGACGACCCGCCCCATGTGGAACCCGCCACGATCGAGGATTTGCCGGCCCTGACGGAATTGGTGATGGATCTCCTGTCAAGTTCCGATGATTTCACACCCGACGCGGTTCTGCAGGAGCGGGGTCTGCGGCTGATCCTCGAACAACCAAACCGCGGCCGGATCTTCGTGGTCCGCAACAAGGACAGGATCTTCGGCATGGTGAATCTGTTATTCACCATTTCCACTGCGCGCGGCGGCTTTGTGATCCTGCTGGAGGACGTCGTGATCCACCCGGACCACCGCGGCCAGGGCTATGGCGCAATGTTGGTCAATTACGTCGTGGACTTCGCCAAACAGAAGAATTTCAAGCGCATCACGCTGCTGACCGACCGCATGAGCGCGGAGTCCCAGGAGTTTTTCAAGCAACAGGGCTTCGAACATTCGCACATGATCCCGATGCGCCGTATCATCGATTGAACTAACAAACCCGACCATGGGACTCGAAAAAAGCACGCAAAAACTCCAGGAGGCGTTGCAAAGCGCGCAAAGCATCGCCTCGAAATCCGCGCATTCGGAACTCAAGAGCGCCCACGTGTTGCTCGCCCTGCTGCAACAGGAGGGCGGCATCACCACGCCTATCCTCCAGCAAGCCGGGGTGGACGCGGGCCGGCTCAAGGCGGCGGTGGCCGCCGCGCACAGGACGTGCCGGAAAAAATATTCCTTGAACATTATCGCAATACGTTGTATTGCTCATTCGAATGAACGAACTCTCCTTCGAATGGGACCCGAGAAAAGCGGCGGCCAATGCCGCAAAACACGGCGTCACATTCGAGGAGGTGAAAACGGTGTTCTATGACGAAGATGCGCTTGTGATTCCAGACCCGGATCATTCCATGGATGAGGAGCGTTTCATCATCATGGGACGAAGCAGCATGCCACGAATACTGGTCGTGGTCCATTGCTACCGAAAGACCGGTTCATCCATCAGAATTATATCGGCCCGAAAGGCCAGCACTAAGGAACAGAAACCCTGCCTGAAAAATAAGCAATGAGAACGGAATACGACTTTACCAAGGCCAAACGGAATCCGTACGCGAAGCGGCTCAAAAAACCGGTCACAATCCGCTTGGAACCGAACATTATCGATTACTTCAAGTCGATGTCCGGGGATGCCGGCATTCCATACCAGAACCTGATCAATCTGTATCTGCTGGATTGTGCGAAAGCAGGTCGCAGGTTGTCGCTTACCTGGAAGAAATGATGACACTGAACCAGACATTCCTCTTCCTCATCTTCCAAACCGCAAGCACAACCGCGGGGTGTTGCATGGCAACTTGGCCGGTGCCGTGATCTTCTGACTGTCCTCTTCAAAACCACCAGCGCCGCCCCTCGACATCGAGACGATGGAGCCTTAGATTTAACCTCAATTACACTCACCGACCATGGGACTCGAAAAAAGCACGCAAAAACTCCAGGAGGCGTTGCAAAGCGCGCAGAGCATCGCCTCGAAATCCGCGCATTCGGAACTCAAGAGCGCCCACGTGTTGCTCGCCCTGCTGCAACAGGAGGGCGGTATTACCACGCCGATTCTCCAACAAGCCGGGGTGAACGTGGGCCGGCTCAAGGCGGCGGTGGCCGCCGCGTTGGCACGCGAACCGAGCGTGCAAGGTGCGTCCACCCAGCCGCAGATCAGCATCGGCCTGCGCGCGACGCTCGACGCGGCGGACTTGGCACGTGAAGCGTTAGGCGATGACTATCTGAGCGTCGAACATTTCATCCTCGGCGCGCTCACGGGCGACTCGCCCGCAGGCAAGTTGCTCAAGGAGGCCGGGCTGGATGAAAAGAAAGCACGGGCAGCAATCCTGAGTGTGCGCGGGTCGCAAAAAGTCACCGATGAGAATCCCGAGGGGAAATATCAGACATTGGAAAAATACGGCACTGATCTAACGGCCCGCGCCCGCGCCGGCAAGATCGATCCGGTGATCGGGCGCGACCACGAGATCCGCCGCGTGCTGCAAGTGTTGTCGCGCCGCACCAAGAACAACCCGGTACTCATCGGCGAGCCCGGTGTCGGCAAGACCGCCATCGTCGAAGGCCTGGCACGCCGGATTATTTCCGGCGATGTGCCGGATGCGATGAAACATAAACGCATCATCGCCATGGATCTCGGTGCCATGATCGCCGGCGCGAAATACCGCGGTGAATTCGAGGACCGACTCAAGGCTTTTCTCAAGGAAGTGACCGCTGCCGAGGGGCAGATCATTTTGTTCATCGACGAGTTGCATACGATCGTCGGCGCGGGGGCCAGCGAGGGCGCGGTGGATGCGTCGAATCTGCTCAAACCCCAACTCGCCCGCGGCGAACTCCACGCCATCGGCGCGACCACCCTGAATGAATACCGCAAGCACATCGAAAAGGATGCCGCGCTCGAACGCAGGTTCCAGCCGGTGATGGTCGGCGAGCCATCGGTCGAGGATACCATCGCCATCCTGCGTGGCTTGAAGGAGCGCTACGAAGTCCACCATGGCGTGCGCATCCAGGATGGCGCGCTGGTCGCTGCCGCCGCCCTTTCTGATAGATATATCTCCGACCGCTTCCTGCCCGACAAGGCGGTCGATCTGATGGACGAGGCGGCGTCGCGCCTGAAAATCGAACTCGACTCGATGCCCACCGAAATCGATGTGCTGGAACGCCAGATCCTGCAGCTGGAAATGGAGAAAAAGGCGCTCGAAAAGGAAACCGACAAGGCGTCCGCCGCACGCTTGGAAAAAGTGCAGGAGGAGCAGGCGAACCTGCGTGAGCAATCGTCCGGCCTGATGGCCCGCTGGCGGAATGAAAAAGCGGTCATCAATCAGGTGCGCGCCGCGCAGGAAAAAATCGAAATCCTCAAGGGTGAGACCGAACGCGCCCAGCGCATAGGAGACCTAACAAGAGCGTCGCAGATCACCTACGGCGATTTGCCGGAGGCTAACAAGGCGCTGGAAGCCGCCAAGGATCAGCTAACAGTCCTGCAGAAAAACGGCGCGATACTCAAGGAGGAGGTCACTGATGAGGACATCGCCCGCGTGGTTTCCTCATGGACCGGCATCCCTGTGAGCAGGCTGCAGGAAGGCGAAAAACAAAAACTCGTCCGGATGGAACAACGGCTGGGTGCGCGGGTGGTCGGCCAGAAGAAGGCGATCACCGCGGTGTCCAACGCCGTGCGCCGCGCCCGCGCCGGTTTGCAGGACGAGAACCGTCCGTTAGGTTCGTTCCTGTTTCTCGGCCCCACCGGAGTCGGCAAAACCGAACTTTCGAAAGCCCTCGCTGAATTCCTGTTTGATGACGAGGGCGCGATGATCCGCATCGATATGTCCGAATACATGGAGAAACACAGCGTCGCCCGGCTCATCGGCGCACCGCCGGGATACGTCGGCTATGAGGAGGGCGGTCAACTCTCCGAACGCGTCCGCCGCAAACCGTATTGCGTGGTGCTGTTTGATGAAATTGAAAAAGCCCATCACGAAGTGTTCAACGTGTTGTTACAGGTGTTAGACGACGGCCGCATCACCGACGGCCATGGCCGTACCGTGGATTTCCGCAACACGGTGATCATCCTCACCTCCAACATCGGCTCACAGTTCATCCTCCACGAGGACAACGCCGAGCAACGCGAAGCCAAGGTCACCGATGCCCTGCACCAGCACTTCCGGCCGGAGTTCCTCAACCGCATCGATGAAATCATCATCTTCGACCGCCTCAAACGCGAGGAACTCGCCACCATTGTCGATCTCCAACTCGCCCGCGTCCGCAAGCGCCTCGCCCACCAAGGCCTCGCCCTCGCGCTCTCGGAAAAGGCGAAGGAATTCCTCGCCAACCAGGGCTACGATCCGGTGTATGGCGCCCGCCCGCTGAAACGCGCCATCCAGCACCACCTGTTAGACGCGCTCAGCCTCGACGTGCTCGACGGGAAATTCACCGATGGCGATGTCATCCAGGCGGATGTCGATCACGGCAGCATCGTGTTTCACAAGGAGTGACGTGCCCGCATTCCTGAACACATTCCGCCCACCTCAAAATGGCCCCCGTCCCTCCCGCAAGCCCGCCGCCCGCCCGCCGCGACGATCTCGCAGCGGTCATCCGCGATGCCAGTCTGCCGTACCTCACGCCGGACATGAGTGACGCAAACCTGCTAGAGACCACGCGCCGTTTCATCCGCACCCTCGAATCCGAAAACATCCCGCATGTTCTGGTGGGCGGACTCGCGGTGCTTCAATACGTCGATGGCCGCAACACCCGGGACATTGACCTCATCATCGCGGCCGAGGATCTCGAGCGACTTCCGGGTTTTCTGCTAGAAGAAAAAAACGATTGGTTCGCCACCGGCATTTGCGGCCCGTTGCGCGTGGACCTGCGGTTCACCGCCAATCCGCTGATTGCCCATGTCAGGGAACACCACAGCGAGGAGCGGTCGTTCCTCGATGCCCGCCTGCGCTGTGCCACCCCGCAAGGCATTATCCTGCTGAAACTCTTCGCCCTGCCATCGCTCTATCGGCAGGGCAATATCGACCGCGCCGCCCTCTACGAGACCGATATCCTGCAACTCCTCCATCACCATCCGTTAGAAAGCGGGGCGCTCCTAAACACCCTCGCGCCGCACATGATCCCCTCCGACATCAACGCCCTGCGCAATGTCCTCACGGACATCGATGCACGCCTCAAGCATGCGCACCGGTTCTAACTCAGAGCACGCCGTTGGCGCAGTTGCATTCACCCTCGCCTCGCAGGGCGTGGATCAGGTTGGTGAGGGATTTCATCGCTTGGCGCGGCACGCTTTCATAGGTGCGCGAGCCGATGTGCGGAGTGATCAGGCAGTTGGGTGCACTGAGCAACGGATGATCTGCCGGCGGCGGTTCGACATCCAACACATCCGCGCCGTAGCCGCCGACCTTGCCGCTGGTGAGGGCATCCACCATGTCGGCGGATTCGACGATTTCGCCGCGGGCGCAGTTGATGATGACCACGCCGTCTTTCATGGCGGCGATTTTCTCGCGCCGGATCATGCCGCGGGTTTCAGCGGATAGATTGCAATGGAGCGAGACAACATCGGCTTGGGTGAGCACTTCGTCCATCGTGGCGCAGCGGGTGATCTGGTGTTGGGCGGCGAAGACTTCGTCCCAGAACGGGTCGCAGGCAATGACATCCATGTCGAAGGCGCGGGCGCGGATGGCCACTTCCCTGCCAATGCGACCTAGGCCGATGATGCCGATGGTTTTCTTGAAAATCTCGTGGCCGGTGAGCCGCAACCATTCGCCGCGGCGGGCGGCGGTGGCGGTGGTGACGATGTGTTTGACGAGTCCTAACAAAAGAGCGAAGGCATGCTCGGCGACCGTCATGTGGTTCACGCCAGGGGTGGAAAGAACCGGGATTTTGAGTTCCTTGGTGGCGGGGATGTCGATTTTGTCAAGGCCGACGCCGTATTTCGAGATGACCTTTAGGCGCGGCAGGGATTTTTCCAGCACGGCGCGGCTGATGGCATCGTCGCCACACAGGAAGGCGTCGAAATCGCCGGCGAGTTTGAGCATGCTGGCTTCTGGCAGCAGGCCGCGTTCGCGCACGATCTCCCAGCCTTGGGCGGCCATCAGATCGTGGTGGGGACCGGGGGTGTCTTGGTAAC
>JAPLUJ010000644.1 GCA_026397695.1 Verrucomicrobiota bacterium
AACTGCGAAGTCGTCCACCGTGAAGACCGCGCCCGTATGCTCGGCGACTGCGGCAAAGGCCTTGGCCAAGGGAATATTCTCCAACTTCAGGTTTATCCGGCCGAATTCATGACCTCCTTTTCCATCAACGCCCGGGCGCGTCTGCCGGATGACGATGTTGATTCCCTTTAGGGTCGGATCCAACTCCTTAATATCAAGTTCAGCCGCACGGAGGCGGAAAAAATGCACGGCCTCTTCAAGAGATACATCCTCGAGATCGATCCGTGGAATAACGATGGATCGGAGTTTGTTCATGATCGCGGTTTTTTTGTCGTCGATGACGACGGGCATTTCATAGGGGTTCATGAGGGCGGCGATGAGACAATTCACTTCGCCGGGTTCACAGAGTTCTTCAATGATGAAATTATCCCTAAGGGGAACCTTATAGACGACCGGAGCGTTGATGACAACGCCGTCGAGGACCATGGCAATCCGGTCCTTTTGCGAAGCCATATCCTTGGTCCAGGCGATCATCTTGTCGGTGCCTGCCTTGTTGAGCTTGATGACAATTGCGCCGGGTTGCTGGGGGTAAGGCGTGGCCAGCATGATATCATTTTTGGGTTTTATCAACTATCCAGAAAACTCATTTTCCCTATCATTTTTGGCTGGAACCACGGCAAACAAAGGGATTTTGAGCCTACTGCCATCCACATTCCAAGTGGAGCCGCTGGTCAGATTTGAACTGACGGCCAGCTCATTACGAATGAGCTGCTCTACCCCTGAGCTACAGCGGCGAATGGCTTTCCTTCGGGTCTGGTGCAGTTTGGATGCACGATCACTGTGGAAACTGGTTGCCCGGGCTGTTTTAGATTGGCGGGGATGGGATGCAAGCCAAAACCCATCACAGGCTCATGCTGAGGGCAACTTTCTGCGCGGCGGATTTCGGATCGTTGGATGCGGCTTTGAGATCGTCGGAGGCGGTGAGGCGCATGCCGACGGGTTTGGAAACGCCGAACTCCTCCATGGTCACGCCATACATCACGTCGGCACGGGCCATGGTTCGTTTCGAGTGGGTGACGATGATGAATTGCGAGCGGTCGATGAAACGGTCTAACACCTTAACGAAGCGGCCGATGTTGGATTCGTCGAGCGGGGCGTCGAGTTCGTCGAGCACGCAGAACGGGCTGGGTTTGATCATGTAGATGGAGAACAGCAGGGCCACGGCGGTCATGGAGCGTTCGCCGCCGGAGAGCAGGGTGATGGATTGGAGTTTCTTGCCGGGAGGTTTGGCGATGACATCGATGCCGGATTCCAACGGATCACCTTCGTCTAACAGGGTGAGGTCCGCCTGGCTTTTCTCGCCGAAGAGTTCCTTGAACATGTCGCGGAAGTTGATGCGCACCTGGGCGAAGGTTTCGGAGAACAGGCGCTGGGTCTCGATGTTGATGCGGTCGATGACTTCGAGCAGTTCGGTTTTGGAGGTGACGAGGTCGTGGTGTTGGTTGCGGAGGAAGGTATAGCGTTCTTCGAGTTCCTCGAACTCTTCGATGGCATCGAGATTGACGGGGCCCATGGCATCGAGGCGGCGTTTGATGTCGGTGACGATGAACTCGACGAAATGCCAGTCCGGTTCGCCGGTCATGTCACCGGGGATTTCGAGGTCGTCGGAGCCGGTGGCATCGACGACCATGGTGGGGATGTCGTCGTCGGAGTTTTCCCCGGACGGATCGCCGGTGACCAGCATCTGGCGTCCGCTGCGGGCTTGCAGGGATTTTTGGGTGGTGATGCTGGCGAGCAGGGCGTGGGCGTCCGGCTCGAAAGTGGATAGCTCGATCTGATAGCGTTCGTGGATTGTATTGGTGAGGTTTTCGAGGTGGAGATCGAGTTTGGTGGCGGCCACTTCCTCGCGGCCTTTGAGTTCGGCGGTTTTGGCGTGGTCGCGGCGGACTGCGGCGAGCTGGGTTTCGGCGGTCTCGATGGCCTCTAGCAGAACTGCGCGGCCGGCGGCGCGGGATTCGATTTCCGCCTGCAGGGTTTCGCTTGCGGTTTGGTGGCTGGCGCATTCCCCGGCGAGGAGCGAGTTTTCGGTGATGGCGGCTGCGATGCGTTGGGTGAACGATGCGATTTCCGTTTCGCGTCGGATAGAGACTTCGCGGAGTTCCGAGAGGCGGGCCTCCATCGGTTTTTGTTGTTCTTCGGCGGATTGCTTGGCGCGGCGTTCGACGGCGAGTTCGGTGCGCAATTCGTTGAGGGCGGCGTTGAGATCCTGTTCGCGGCGGACTGCGGCATCCGCTTCGGATTGGAGGCGGCGGGATTCGTTTTCGAGGGCTTCGAGGCGTTCGCGCGATGAGGTGAGTTCGGCCTCGAGGTGTTCGCGGCTTTGGGCGGCGGCTTGTGCGCGGTGTTCGAGTTCGCCGCGTTCCCAGCGGACGTTTTCGGCCTTGGTTTCGAAGTTTTCGACTTCGCGGGTGGCCAGGCTGAGTTGGCCTTGAAGGGTTGAGAATGCGACTTTCTGGCGTTGCAGGTGGTCGCGGGAGACTTCCACTTCCTCGCGCTGGCGTTCGAGTTGGGTTTCGAGTTCGGTGACGCGGGCGCGGGCGGCATCATCGGCAGCAGTGAGCGCGGCGACCTCGACTTCGAGTGCGCGTGCTTCATTGCGGAGTTCCAGCACCGAAGTGGATCCTTCGGCGGCAGTGCCACCGCGCAGCATGCCTTCGCTGCTGAGCATGGCCCCGGCGAGGGTGACAAAAGTCACGCCGCAATGTGCTTGGCGCAGGCGCAGCGCGGTGGCGAGGTCCGGCACGATGAGCACGCGTTCTAACAAACTCTCGATGACGCCGGCGATGCGTTTGTCCGTTTTGATGCGGTCCAGTGCCCAAGCGGTGGCGCCTAACGGAAGGGCTTCCATCTGGGTTCCTGCGGCGCGCGGCACGAAGGATTCGGGCAGCACGGCGGCGAGGCCGAGTTGTTTATCCATCAGGCGTTCGATGATGGCTTCGGCGATCGCCTGGTCATGGACCAGGACGGCTTGCAGGTGGCTGCCGAGGGCGGCTTCGATGGCCCGGGCGCAGGTATTGTCCACTTCGATGAACGAGGCGAGAGCGCCACGGATACCGGGTTTGAAATGGTCCGGTTGGTCGAGGCCCTGAATCACGTTGCGGGTGCCTTTTTCAAATCCTTCACCGCTATCCACCAAGTGGCGGACGGCTTCGAAGCGGGCGGAGCGCCGCGCGAGTTCCTTGTTAGAGACGATGGCGGCGGTGCGCGCCGCGTCGAGGTTGCCGCGGCTGTGCTGATAGGTGCGTTCGGCGGATTGGAAGGCGTCTTCGAGTTCGGTGAGTTGGGCACCGGCGGCCAGCACGTTGGCGGTGAGGCGTGATTGCTCGGCGCGGAATTCGATCAATTCGAGGTTGAGGTGGAGTTCTTCTTCGGCGAGTTGGCGGGCGCGTTCGCGGGTACCATCGAGTTGGGCGAGAGCGCTCTCGATTTTCGCCTGCATGGTGGCGATGAGCGTATGGGTGCGGTTGGCTTCGCTGCGGGAGTCGCGCAGGGCGGTTTCGCTGCGCTCGCGTTCCTGGTGGGTTTGCTGGGTGCGCTGTTCGGCCTTGGCGAACTGGATTTCCTTTTCGGCGATGAGGCGGTTGAGTTGGTCGAGCGACTCGTTGGCAGCGATGAAGTCGAACTCCTGTTGGGCGAGTTTTTCACGGGTGGAAAAGATATCTTCGTGGTTTTGGCGGATGCGCGAGTCAAGTTCCGCCTTGCGTTCCTCGTTGAAGGCGATGCGGCCTTGTGCGGAGTTGAGCGCGTTGCGGTGTTCGTTAGAGCGCTGCCGCAGTTCCGCCAGTTCGCCTTCAAACACGCGGGCTTCGGCGCGGGCTTCGGCAACGGCCTGTTCCTTGCCGGGGAGTTGCATTTCCAACTCGGTGTCGCGTGCTTCAAGGCCACGGATCGAGGTCAGCAGTTCGGCGCGCTCGGCGCTGAGTTCGACGAATTTTTTATGGCCGAGGTGGCTGTCGAGCACGCGGGTGTCGGCGGCGAGTGCCTGATAGCGGCGGGCCTTGGCGACCTGGCGTTTGAGCGAGTTCATGCGGCGTTCCTGTTCGGCGAGCACGTCGGACACGCGCAGCAGGTTGGCTTCGGTGTATTCGAGTTTGCGGAGGGCCTCCTTTTTTTCACGTTTGAACTTGGTGATGCCGGCGGCCTCCTCGAACACGGCACGGCGTTCTTCCGGCTTGGACGAGAGGATCTGGTCGATCTGGCCCTGTGCCATGATCGAGTAGGCGGTGCGGCCGATGCCGGTGTCCATCAACATGTCGTTGATGTCCTTCAAACGGCACAGCGTGCCGTTGATCCGGTATTCCGAATGCCCGTCCCGGAAAACCCGGCGGGTGATGGCCACTTCGTTGTAATCGACTTTGAGGGCATCCTCGCAATCCGCCATCGTCAGGGTGACCTCGGCCATGCCTAACGGCTTGCGTTTTTCCGTGCCGTTGAAGATGACGTCGGCCATTTCGCCGCCGCGCAGTGCTTTGGCGGAGGTTTCGCCGAGCACCCAGCGGATCGCATCGACCACGTTGGATTTGCCGCATCCGTTAGGGCCCACGATGCCGGTCACGCCTTCGGCGAATTCAAAGACGGTTTTATCCGCGAAGGACTTGAAGCCGTGAAGTTCCAGAGTTTTGAGATACATGCGGGCAGGAGGATGGGGTTGCGCCCGAGCGGGACCCGGGCGTGCCAAACCCTAGCCTGATTCCTCGGTGTCCGCAATGACAAAACGCCCATTGCGCTGGATGTGGTGGCAAAAATGTCAAATGGATACAAGATATTGCGATTTGCGATAGTTTGGAAATCCAAACTACTTTGCATGCGGCCTGGTCATCGCGTGGCGCTCAGGCTCTTCACCGCCTCCTTGTCCATTTCGTCCATGGACTTGCGCTTTTTCTCGAAGCGAAGGTATTTTTTCATCTCATCGGGGTTCCACGAGTTGGCCTCGGTGTAGTCACCGCAAAACGGCACTGACAGATCGATCCAGCAGGCGATTTTCTCATATTCCTCGCGCGACAAGCGGACGTCGTAATGTCCCTTTTCCAACAGCTCCAGCAGCCCGCTCTTGATAGCTCCGGCGGATTCCGGCAGCAACGGAGACGGCACCGACTGCGAGCTGATCCAGCGCACCATCCGTCCTTCCGGATTGCCGCGGAAGGGTCCGTTTTTGCCGTCGCGTCTCGCCTGGGTGAGCACCAGATAGGCATCACTCCAGTCACGCCCCGCACCAGGATCGGGCACTTTGTCGCCTAACAGGCTGAACGCGCGGTCGCGGCCGCGGCTGCGTGTCTCCGGCGATTGATCGAGCAACGTCTTGTCCTGGCCCTGCGCCATCGCCAGCACCGGTTCGCGCTCGCGATGACAACGGATGCATTGGCGGTCCATGACGGGCTGGATTTCCTTGGTGAAACTGAATCCGCGGTCCGGGCCATAAAACGGATCCAGTTTGAGCGGTGGCCGTTTCATGGCCAGCGTGGAGTTATATCCCTGCCCCGGCGGCGCGCTGTTCTTGGACTCGTGGCAGCCCACACATGACGCATTTTCCCCCGGTTGTAAGGTGCTCCAACTGCGCATCGTCTGCACCGTCCGGCCACGCCCGTCCAGCGCCTGAAAGTAAACCGGCGTGCGGGCCGGCACGCTGAAAAACGCCGAACCGTCGGCATGCACCGGGGTCTCGCCGAGCACGCGTTTCACATCCCACGCGCCGTTGCCGATCGCCACCGGAGTGCTGACCAGCGCCCCGCCGCCAGGGCCGCCGCTGCTGTTAGAGCGGATCCCGGCAGGCCTGAATTCCAGTGCTACCACCCGCAATTTCTTGATGGTTCCCTTGGCAATCCCCGCAAGCCCGGGTCCCTGATAGATATCCTGCACATAGTAGGTGCCGGAGTCCTTGCGGAAATCCACAGTGCTCTTGCGTGCCGCCGGCGGTGGCCGCGCGGCCACCACCACCGGCTGCAGGCAGGGCAAGCCGGAGTCTGCGGCGAGCCACTCGCGCCGCCCGTCGATGTCCATCCAGTAGATGCCAAACTTGGCATCCGCCCAGCCATCCGGTGAATAGGAAACCAGCCACTGGCTTTCGTTTAACGGCCATGGATAAGCGAACAACTCGCCGTTTTGTCCATAGCTATCGATGCGCTCGGCCGGGGTTTCGCGCTTGGGCGAGACCAGTTGCACGCCTTGGTTTTCCTGCCGCCCGAGTGTCGGATCGATCACCGCGAGTTTGCCGGCCTGGCTGGAGTGATGGCCGCACAGGGTGGCTAACACTTTTGCGGTACCCGGGATGCCGCGGGCGTGGGCGATGGTGGTGGGAAACCATGAGTTGTTACCATAGAACTCGGTTTGGTTGGTGCCGTCCGGGTTCATCTGGAACAACGGCTGCGGGTAAACCTGCCCGCGGTCATTGTAATCCCAGCGGGTATAGGTCACGCGCCCGTCACCCAGTACCTGCGGATAGAGAGTGTGCACCTGATCAAACCCGAGGCGCCGGAGGCGGCTTCCCTCAGGATCGCAAGTGTAGAGGTTGCTGACCTCCGTCCACCAGCAATCAACGGTTTGGACACACCGGGTCGAGGCGAATATGAAATCTCCGTTGGGCAGATAGGCCGGCTCGTAATCGGCCACCCCGAGCCCGCTCGTCACCCCCACGAGACCGCCGGGTCGCGCACCACGCCGCCCTTGTCGGCGAGCAAATCCTCAACGCGGCCGCGGGTCCCTTCCAAGGTCAGCAAACACAGCGCGGACCCCGGATGAAAGTGCCGCTCGGCCTGCGCGTCGGACTGGCCTTCTGTATAACCAAAAAACGACGGCCGGATGTGCTGGCGTTTGACAAACGCGATGCGCGGCGCTTTTCCCGTCACGCTTGCCAGGCGTTTGGCACGCCGCGCCTCGCAGGCATAGGAGTACAGCAGCAGCCAGCGGGCATCGCTATCGGGCAGGTTCTGCTGCAACATCCAATCCAGCTTGGACTTCAGCTCCTTGGAGGTGTTAGGCAGTTCATTCATCACCTTCCGCACCACCTCTCGGCCGACCTTCCCGGGGTCACCCGCCACGAGACTTCGCGCGCCATCCACGCCGCAATCCTGCCGCAGCCAGTCCCACTCGACCGCGAACTCGCGCTGGAATCCGGCGGCATCCTTCTTGTTGAGTACGGCCTCGATCCACGGAACTTTGTTGACCGTTTCGGCCGCCGGGGCCACGCCTGCTAGAAAGGGCCACAGCGCACCCACTACCCGCACGAGTGCGTGCAAACCCCTGCGACAAATGCGATCCAGCATGCCATGGAATACGTGTCCCCAGGTTTATTCTTGCACGGAGCGCATTCGTAGGGACAATCCGCGCCCCGCGCCGCGGTTCCACCCCATGAGCGAATCCACGCATCCCAACGCCAACGCCACCTTCGCCCAAATCGGCGCGGTGCTGCGTGCCCATCAATCGTTTGTCATCCTCAGCCATGTCCGCCCGGATGGCGATGCGATCGGCTCCCAACTCGCACTCGGATTCACCTTGATGGCCATGGGAAAATCCGTGCGACTCATCAACGAGGACGGATTGCCGGAAAACCTGGCGTTTCTTCCCGGGGCCGCGCTCATCGAACTCCCGCCCGCCGCTCCGGTGGATGCCGCGGTGGCCATCGCCCTCGACACCGGGACCAAACCACGACTCGGCGACCGCGCACTCATCGCCGCGTCCAAGGCGCAACTCTGGCTCAACATCGACCACCACATTTCTAACACAAACTTCGGCGATCTTAATCTAATCGATCCGCTCAGCCCGGCCACCGGTCAGATCCTCTACGAGCTCATCACGCAACTGGATTTGCCGCTGCCGGACGAGACTCGCGACGCGATTTACGTCGCGGTTTCCACCGACACGGGTTCGTTCCAGTACCCATCCACCACTGCCAAGACCTATGAATTGGCGGCCGATCTGATTCGCCGTGGATTGGATGTGGGGACGATTAATTCGCAAACCTACGACGAGCAGCCGTACCGCCGTCTTGAGTTGATGCGGGCGTTGTTAGGCACCCTGGAGCGCACGCCGGACGGCCTAGTCGCCCATTGGGAGTTACGGGATCAGATGCGCCGCGATCTCGCGTTGCGCCCGGAGGACAGCGAGGGGCTCATCGATGTGATCCGCGCGATCCGCGGGGTGCAGGTTGCGGTGTTCTTCGAGGAATTGGCGGATGGGAAAGTCCGCATCTCGATGCGTTCGAAAGACCGCCGTCTGGATGTCTGCAACATTGCCACGATGTTCGGCGGAGGGGGGCACGCGCTAGCTGCGGGGATCCGCATGCCGGGTCCGCTGGAGCAGGCCAAGTCCCGCGTGCTGGATGCCATCCGTCGCCGCGTGGCGGAAATCAAGCGGGATGTATAATACCGCACCGCTACACATAGATGATTTCTGATAGGAACATATAGATCTTATGAAACCGAATCCCATGGAATTGAACGGCCCCAGCGGCGTGTTGTTAGTCGACAAGGCTCCCGGCATGACATCCCACGACGTGGTCGCCATCGCCCGCCGCGCGTTGAACACGAAAAAAATCGGCCACTGCGGCACCTTGGATCCGATGGCCACCGGTTTGCTCATGCTGGTCAGCTCGAATCCATGCCCGTTCCGGCGCTTTCCGCTGCGGAAATCCACCGCGCGTTCGACGCCTTCACGGGCGAATTCGGCCAGATCCCGCCGATGGTTTCCGCGATCAAAAAAGACGGCGTCCCGCTCTACAAACTCGCCCGCAAGGGCGAAGTCATCGAACGCGAACCACGCCAGGTCCGCGTCACCGGCTATCAGGTGACGCGCATCGAACTCCCGGAAATCGATTTCATCGTGAACTGCTCGAAGGGCTTTTACGTCCGCACCTATGCCCATGACATCGGCGGAAAACTCGGTTGTGGCGGGCATCTCAGCGCCCTGCGGCGCACTCGCTCCGGCAAGTTCACACTCGAGCGCGCCGTCGCCGTGGCCGACCTGAAGACCACCCCGCGCGAAACCCTCCTCAAGGCAATGGTTTCCCTCGCGGAAATCTCCCTGATGCGCGGCGCGTAACCTGCGGGCTCAAAGCAAAGGTAGCGCGGCCTCGATGACCGCGGAAAAGGGCCTCGGCGATTAACGTCCCCAGCATCCGGTCTATCACCCGCTCCAGATTAATACCCAGCTCTCCAGCCTCACCCGGAAAGACGGCAAAATCGGTTTCACCGGAGAAAATCAATTCCTCGGCGCTCTGGTCCAACTCCACCGTCACTCTTCCAGCGTGTGCCTCTACAACACCCGCCACATTCGCCAACCTCTCATTCAACTCCCACACCAGTTTCCTCAAAATCTCCCGCGCCGTCTCCATCCCTAATGGTCTGAAATGCACGATCTTCGTCAGCCGATTCACCAACTCCGGCCGCAGGTGGCGGCGGATGGCTTCTTCAAGAGGGGCACGGGCGGCCCGCCCGTGATCTTTTCCATCCAACGGGCGAGCCGCACGGGCGGCCCGCCCGTGATCTTTTCCATCCAACGGGCGAGCCGCCCGTTCCCCTCTTGGTGCTCCGCTTGTCTCCACCGCAAATCCGATGAACGGCTTCGGCGCAGCCGCACCGGTACCCAGGTTGCTTGTTAGAACAATCACCGACTCCCGGAAGTCGCACTTGCGGCCCTGTGCATCCGTTAGCGTGCCTTCGTCGAAGATCTGCAGAAACAAATCCAATACCCGTGGGTGGGCTTTTTCAATCTCATCGAACAACACCACGCTGTAGGGATGAGTGCGGATTGAGTCTGTTAGCTGTCCGCCTTCGTCATAGCCGACGTATCCCGGCGGCGAGCCGATCAACTTCGCCACGCTGTGTTCTTCCATGAACTCGGACATGTCGAAGCGGAGCAATCGCCGTTCGTCGTGAAACAACGACTCCGCCAGCGCCTTGGCCAGCTCGGTCTTGCCGGTTCCGCTCGGGCCGACGAACAAAAATACGCCCACCGGTCGCCCGGGTTTCTTCAATCCAGCCCGCGCCAACCTTACCGCTTCCGCCACGGCGGAAATCGCTTCGGGCTGGCCTTTCACTCGCTTTGATAGATCCTCTTCCAGCGCCATCAACCCCACCCCCTCATCGGCGGTGAGTGAGCCCACCGGGATGCCACACCGCGCCGCCACCGCCCGGGCAATCTCGTCGCGCCCGACGTGCAAAGAAGAGGCAACCAAAGAGGGCTTTAAAGAGGGCTTCAAAGAGGGGCACGGGCGGCCCGCCCAATACTGTCAGTTTAGCAAATCATGACGGTGGTCTGCCGGATTCTTGTTGCCGGCTTGGTTCCGCGTTTCCTCACCGGGAACTTGGGTCTGAGCTTTGCTTTGAT
>JAPLUJ010000187.1 GCA_026397695.1 Verrucomicrobiota bacterium
GTGATGCATGTGTTCGTTCAAGCGAAGGAAAGCGGGATCGATGACTCCGATATGTCTGCGAACATCAAGAGCTTCCTAAACGCGAACCGTGGCGTCCGAATCTACCGCGACGGCTTTCGAGTAAAGCCGTATGGTGACCCTGGGGGCACCAATGATTGGCTGAGGCTGTCCATGCGTAGGAGTCTAAATCCCGCCGCAAGATCACGGAAGAGTTGGAAACTGGCATATCATCAAGCTGTGGGCGCAGTTTTGATTTCCCAAATCACTAACCCGAATCTTAAAGATCAGACCAATCGCGAAGGTCTATCGGAAAGTGGGGCACTCTCGGATCTCACCGCATTTGCTGAAAAGATCGTCGCTTGGTTTGAGAGTACTGCGAGTGAGGACTATCAGAAGCAAAATCCCCGAGAACCAAAAAAGCCTAAACCTGCCGCATCCACGGATACTCAGGATGTTTTTGCTCAGGCCGAGGCTGCAGTGTCGCAACTGGCCTTGACCGTAGGTGGTGGGAGCAATGGACAGGCCGCAACGCCTGCCGCCGCCGCGGAAGCGGCGCTCCAAGCAGTCCAAGCCGCTCGATCGGAAATTGCGGCAATTGAACGTGATCACGAGGCGCAGGTATCAGAATTACTAGATGAGGCAAACATGGTGCGCAGTCTCGCCTCACTTGGCATCATGGCTGCCTATTTCGGCCACGAGCGTGTGGGAGATGCAGGAAGTGTGCGTCAAAAGATGGCGGAACTGAGAAGGCTTATCAAGAACCCAAATGACTCACTATTTTCGGGAGAAACGGAGAAGTTGGAGACTGTTGACCTGCTTGAGGCTGGTGTCATGCGCTTGGAGTCATTCGCCCGATTCGCGCTAGATGCCGTCCGCCCATGGAAGCGAAACGAACCGCCAGCGGACCTCGTGGATGTGATCCACCGAACGGTGAAGACATTTCGCGAATCCCTCATTCGTTCAGGAATTAGAGTCGAACCTGAGGATGTCGTCGCAGCCTGGAAGAACTTCATCCCCCTGCCTGTCCACGGACGGACAGTTCAATGGGAATGCGTCGTTACAAACCTGATGGTAAATGCCCTTTGGGCTCTCCGTCAAAGGGCGTCATCCGAAAGAATTATCAAGTTATCACTGAGTCAAGCCGACGGATTCATATCATTTGGATTTGAAGACAGTGGAATCGGGTTGGAGGCCGGCACCGAAGGCAACATCTTTCGCCCAGGATTCTCAACCAAACGGGACCACCACGGCAAACAAGAGGGAACCGGGCTTGGGCTCACGCTTGTGAAATCATTTGTAGAGGAAGCAGGCGGCTCCATTGCTGTTACTGCGCGAGGGGCGCATGGAGGGGCTAGGTTTGAAATCAGAGCACCGATACGCCAGAATTAAACATATGAAGCCTATCATTTACTATCTGGACGACATTCCCGAAGCCCGTAGAGATCTCCGCATGCAGCTTCGCGCGCTGTTCGAGGAAGATTTTGAGGTGCTCGAGTTGCCGCTCGAACGGGACATCAATCGATACCTCCGTCACATCAGTGATCTTCCAGTTGCCGCCATCTTCATCGATCAGAACCTTGATGAATCAGGTGCCATCACGGGATACACGGGAGTCAAGCTGGCGAGCTTTCTGCGGATTGTCCTGCCTAATCTACCGCTCTATCTGGTCACAGCCCATCCTATACAGGGTGAATTGGAATCCGAGGAAGCTGGGAATGCCGAGGATGTAGTCGCGAAGACCACCCTGCTCCTAGACAGCCCTGCCTCCCGAAGATTCCGCCGGCAGTTTCTCAGGGACGTCGGAAGATACAACGATGCTCTCTCGAAAAATCAGCGACGCTTCCGGGAACTGCTGCCACGGAAACTTCGTGGAGAGTTGGAACCAGAACAGCTTGCTGAATACGAAAACCTCAGATGTACTCGAGATTTAGTTACGGAAGCTGCCGAAGAAGCTAATACGTCCGCAGTTGAGCAAAAAATGGAAGAGATAGAAAAGCTGCTAGCCGAGGTGGAGAAAGTTCGCAAAGCCACGAATTCATGACCTTTTTTCCGACCATCGTTCGCCGGAGTCAGTATATCGGGGAGCCCAAGGTTTACACTTACCGGAGATATAAGTCCGAAATCGCCGAAGATTGTGCACACCGCTGTGTCTATTGCGACTGCCACTGCAACTCTCTTGGCGGGCACGTCTTGATGGAATTAGACCACTTTAGGCCCAAATCCGTTCCCCATTTCCCAGAGTTGGAGAATGAGCCAAAGAATCTCGTCCTAGCCTGCCGAAGCTGCAACGGCAGGAAGCGGGACGACTGGCCGGCGGGAAAGGCGAAGGAAACAACTCATGTGGATGGGTTGGGATACATCGATCCTTTTGAAACACAGCGGCTCCTCTACTTTAATGTCGATGAGCGCGGAACCCTGGCTGCCAAGAAAGATCCCGCAGCTTATATGATCGAACAGTTGTCGCTGAATCGACCGTTTGCTGTTGCCATTCGCGCCCGCCGTCTTCTGCGGGGCAAGTTGCACGCCGCCATCGACAGACTTGCCGACGAACTGCGCGCTATGGACGATTCGGCGCATCAAGCAGGTCAGCTGCGACAGATTGCGGACTTGCTCCAGGAGGCCAACCAAGCGTTGCGCGACTTGGAAATGGAAGACGGACCAGCCCTATAGTTTTCTTTCACCGAAACATAAGCAGGGATAGGGTCCGCGCATGATAACATTATGCATACCCCGGTCGGGTTTCCGGGCGGGATTCGTGCATGGGGAGACGCTTGAGATTCGGGTATGCGGGCGCGGTCTATCATCCTCCTTCGCCACAGGCTACTGCGTGACAAGTGTGAAGGCGTGCGGTGACGGGGGCAGGCCATTTTCATCGCGAAGGATGCCCACTTGTTCCTGCACCGGTGGCTCATGTCGGGCGCTGGAAGAGAATCTGTGAGTTGAATTCGTTGAGGCGTTGGGGTTTAAGGCGGAACCATGGGAGGATCTGGACGAAGCGATTGGCGCCGCATCCGGGGACCTGGCACTCGAACTTGTGCTTGGGGCATTTGTTGAAATGACACACCATGCCGAGGTAGCGGCTATCGGCATGATCGATCAGGTGGATGGAAATCCTGCTGATCGCCTCGTCATGATCCGTGAGCAGGGAGTTTTCCGCCGTATGCTCGGCTTGATTTTCCGGGGTGGCATCAGAGATCGGCGCGTAGTGATCGTGTTTGGCGAAAAAACGATCCTCCACCCATTCCAATAGAAGCAAGTCACCGCGGTCTTGCGCGAGCGCGTGTTCCTGCATGATCGAGCCGGCACTCATTCCAAGGTCCATGGCCATCAGGACGTGACGTTCCTGCAATTGGCCGCTCTCCTTAAGCGCTTTCCAGGTGTGTGAGTTGGTTCTCCGGGCCATTTCTTACAGGCGACACCCACAAGAAATCCGAATGATCGGCGGTTTTCAAGCAAGATACGTGGAGAGCGTTCGCACCGGTCGGTCATCGGGGGGCAGTTCGGGCCGCATCACCATCACGCCGGTGGACGTGAACCTGCCGGAAAAGCCGGACCTCAAGGATTTGCCGAAAGCCACCAAGGCGAAAGTCACATGGGATGCGAAGAAGAACGTGCATCTTTAGATTGCCCCCGAAGGGAAGTGTCGTGAAGAGCACTATTCCGTATGCTTAAAGTTCGTGGAAGTGGAGATGGGGGAAAAGAGTTAGTAGTTATTTGTTATAGGTTATAGGTTATTTGGGGAATAAAGGTCAGTGATCAGCCGCTTCTGCTTTGCTTGAGAAACCGGTACAGCATGCCACAGGTCGCATCGTATGACTGCTGCTCGCTTGCCGTGTGAAGGTGCCGGCAATAGGGACCTTCATGAGGGCCGATGGATTCCCATAATTTGTCGGCTGGAGCGGTTTTCTCGTAATCCTCGTACAAACTCACGTCGCGGAAGATCTCCCCGCCAAGCAGCCAGAGATTGTCCATGTGATTTTTAATCCCGCGCGCCGATGTGTTAGATTCTATCAGGGATTCGATGAACGGCTTCATCGCTTCGATAAGCCGCTGCCCATATGGGACGTCCTCGTCCACACCCATCCACGATTCCGGCCACTCGTCGCATTTCCGCAGGATCGACGGGGCCGGTCCCTGGATTTCGATTTTCTGTTTTTGTCGGGCAGGCATGTTAGACCGGGTTATGCGTTGTCATTGGGCGGCGGATCCTCTCGCACAGACAGCACCTCCGCTTCCTCCTGTCGTGCGAGCCAGGAGCGGAGTTCGGTGGCGTTGTTCACGACCGGGCGTGAGTGCGGATTGGCTGTGGCCCAGCGGCGGGTGTTTTCGCAGAGACGGCGCACGTCGCCGCCGGCTTCGCGAGCCAGGTCGTCTTTGGTGCGCCAAAGGTCTTCAAGGATCGGATTCGTTTTCGATTTCATAGGACGGAGTTGCCGCTTTCATGCCTTCAGGCTACCCACCGGATGCGCGTTGCGCCAAGCAGCAAATGAGGCTGGAGCAGTGAATCGGGAACAGGGATTGCAACTGAAGACATGGTGAATAAGGAGAGCAGAAAGGCAGGAAGAAGAACAGCATCTCGAAAATTTCCAAATCGGGATTGACGTTCGAAACGGAGACTTTATGCTGCGCGTATGAAAACTCTTTCGGTAACCGAAGGCAGGCAGAATCTGGGAGCGTGGCTCAAGCGTGCGCTTCAGGGCGAGGACGTGGGCTTCCTAGTGGACGGTCGGGTGGTGGCATTGCGCCCGGTGGAAGTTCACTCCGATGATTACGTTCTGCAGGAATACGGGGTGAGCGAGAAGCAGGCGGAACGCGCATACAAAGCGGTGAAAACCGCAGTGCGGCAGGCGCGTGCGGCAGGCCAGACGAAACCTTTCACCGGCAAGCTGTGAAAATCGACCTCCACCCGCACCTGCGGAAACGGGTGGCGAAACTCAGTGCCGCTGACCGGGAGTTGATCGCGGCATGTTTACTGGCACTGGGTGATGGATTTGGAAATCCCCACCTGCATTCCGGCCTGGGAATCCGGCGCTTACGGAAAGATTTGTTCGAATGCCGCGCCGGTCTCCATTGGCGGGTCGTCTTCTTTGCCGAGAAAGCCTTGCTCACGGCCTATGACGTGATGACCCACGATGAAATCAAAGCATGGCTGCGCGGGTTCTAAGCATCCTGTGATGCGTCGCCGGGGTTTTTCAAAATTGCCATCGAGCAGCGATGGTTGCTTCACAAGCAGGATGAGAGCACAGCGACCCGTCCAAGGACGGCGACATCATCAAGGCCGCGCCACCTGTCAAGCTCATTCTTTTTTTTCTTTTCGGTTGCGCTCACACCGTCCGCAGGTAGCGTTCTCCCGACTGCTGTGTACGACTATTTTTGGTAGCTGGCCCGAACCGATATGAAGGAACCGGGGTCATTACCCGCTGGCCTATGTCACGCCCGATAAGGGAAGACAGAAAACCATCGGACGACCCCACTTAATGAGTTTACGGAACGTGGCTCACAGCGCCAATGACGGCACAGCGGTCTTTTTTTGTCTCAAAGAATCGCGGATCGCTCATTGGGGGGGGGAATTCGGCAATTGCGTGATGGATATCATGCCCGCCAGTCATTTCAATCACTTCCCAATGGCATGTGACACTAACTGTGGTCTTTGGTGCCGTCATGGCTGAGTTGGATTTCCTCGCCGCCCTCTTTCGCTTGCAGGAAAATGTTGTGGTCTTTAACAGCATACGTCCATTTGTCGCGTGAAGTCGGGGCTTTCGGCGCGATGTTCTTCCCGTCCTGATGCGACGTCACCAGGGCATCCTTATCGCCGACGGGTTCCGATGGATTGTCCGCACGGCTTGAACCATTACAATTTTCTCCGGTGGCGGCCGGTTTGTCGATCTTCTTCGTCTCATACGTTGCGATACCAGAAGCGTGTGTTGTCCGCAAACCAATGGGGGGTTATCGTCATCTTGAAAACACGACCGTTGAGGCTGCGATCATTCTTGCGTTGCCCGGCTGCTGTCGCATGCGGCACAGCGAAAGCGGCTGCCACACATATTGCGAATATCCATCGTTCCGGGACCACACGTTTTGTCATACTGCTAGGGAATTGTTATTGAGGTTGGCGCGCATGGGTGAGCTGCGCATTCGGGGATCGGAGGGCGGGCCGGTTTCTTGCGTCTTGTGTATTGCCAGATCGAGGCGCAACTCGGACCGAAATTGAGAAGCTGGTCCTCTCGGCACCGTTGGAGTCCCTGCGGTTCTGCATCTTCTCACCGATGAAATTTACCTCAGCATTACCTTCACCTCCTGGTCCCAAGCCAGCGATGGAGGATTTTCCTAGAACCGCTCGACCGCCCCGGTTCCCGAACCCGCCAGCGCCACCCTGCTCGGCTTGGGTGCCTTGCTCATGGCCTTGTGCCGCCGCCGCACGGCTCCCTAACAAAGGCTGCCATCGCGCCACGGTCACCTATACTTCAAGGGTGATCTTCGCCCTCAATACCGGAGCGTGAACTGCGTGGCGATGAGGTGCGCAACGGCATTAACTACTTGGTCCTCGTGCTGCACGCTGTATTGCAGTTTCATCTGCATGTGCGGTGTGAAGCGATAGGTCATTGCGGCGTCGATGCGCGAAAGGTCGTGGCCCCAGGGTTTTTCGCCACCCTTTCCATTAGGGACGTCAGCGAAAAATTGTTGGTTCCAGCGCAGCGCGCCGCACAGATTGGGGGTGAATTTGTATTTGGCTTCGAGGTAGTAACCGAGGGTGTCGGCGTTGCCGACGTTCGGGACTTCGAAGCGCGCCTCATACACCTCGGCCCATAGTTGCCAGTGATGCCAGGCGAAGCTGATGTCCTGCCCGAGCACCTTTTCCTTGAAGTCTCCGAGTCCCGTACCGGGAGGCAGGTCGGGCTGTGCTTGCTCGGTCATATAGGAGCCTTCGCTCGCAGACACGCCGAGCGTCCATGCCATGTTAGGATGCCAGGCGAGGCGTGCGCTGAGGGTCGGATACTGGAAGCCGCTATCTCTGGCATCCCACGATTCAGGCCGCGATGACAGGCTGGCGTTCTTGATTTCCACCGCGTAGTCGAACTTGCCGAGCTTGCCTGAAACGGACATGCCCGTGGCATACGACGGCCCCCAGATCACCGGGTTGTAATGATATTTCGATTCCTCTCCGCCGAATGCCTGTGCGTCAGGTGGCGCCTCGGAATCGTAGATCGAAGTCATGTTTTCATAAATCAACGGTGCGTTGATGAAGGGATTCTCCCACGACTGATGGCGCTTCACATAACTGCCCACGATGGTGGCGAAGCGACCGACCTGCACATGGAAGCGCCCAGCGTCCCATGGCGTCCAGCGCAGCGCGTATTCCTCCATGCGTGCTTCCATGGGCGCGTCGCTCGGATCGAAGCCGCGATCAACGCGTGCTTGCGCGAAAAAGTAGCAGCTCGCACCAATGTGGGCATCGAAGAACAAGGTGAGCCGGGGATTGAACAGGTCGTGATCGTCGGTGAAGATCAGCCCCGGCGCGTCGCCGCTGAAATTATAATATTCGAAGTCGAGCCAGCCGCTGAAACGTGCGCGCACCTGGTCATTGAAACCCGAGAAGGTGAGGGATTCATCCACGCGATCGAGAAAATCCTCCCCGTGCACGCTGACAGCGGTCAGCGTGAGAAGGGCAAGGCTAATGGCGCGGGGTAAGATCATGCGGTGGCGAGGCGGAAGGAAACCTCAAATTCCGTCCATGAATCCTCTGAGCGAATCAAACGCAGATCGCCGCCGTGAAGCAAGGCTAGTTCGCGCGCAATATTGAGGCCAAGGCCATGGCCGGGCACGTTTTCGCCGACGGTCAAACGGTGAAAGCGCTCGAAAACGTGCTCCTGCGCTTCAAGCGGAATGCCGGGACCTGTATTGCCCACACACAGCGCCAGCATGTCCCCATGTGGGTGGGCGCTGAGCGAGATGATACCGTGCGGCACATTATATTTCCAGGCATTCTCAAGCAAATTTTGCAGAATCATCGAGATGTAGCGTTTGTCTCCCATGATGTGGATGTTGCGCGGCACGTCCACTTTGATATTGAAATCCGGAGCACCGGGCACGGCACTCAAATCATCGGCGAGCGAGTCGATGAACTGACTCAGATCGATCTTGTTCATCTGTAGCTGCAACTGGCCGGCATCAAGACGCGAGAGCAGCAGCAGGTCATGGATCATGCTGGAGAGTTTGGTCGTCTGGCAGACCATCGCGGAAATTTCATCGCGCATTTCCTGGGTCACTCCCGGCTGTTGTCGCAGTTCCTCCAAGCCGGCCCGCAGCACGGTGATCGGCGTCTTGAGTTGATGTGATGTGTCGGCGGAGAACCGCATCGAGCGCTGCAACTCCCGACTCGTTTGTTCGAGCGTCGCTTCCGCTTCCTCACGCCACATCACATTGCGCGCCGAGTCCACGGCGAGCTGCTCCACCGGCACGGATAGCTTGCTCGCAATCAGGTGACTGGCGAGTCCCGCACCGGCTAGCAGCAGTGTTGCCGCACCCAGAATTTGCCAGCGCAAATGCTGCTGGCGCGCCACCGCATCCGCTAACGAATACACGCACACTTCATAAGCGGGCGGGAACAGCGAGTCCGGATTGAGCAATTGGCTGAACACGAGATGCGCCACACCGTCGATGGTAACTTCGGCCTGGGAACCCGCAGGCATGCCACTCATCACGGATGCCAACTTTTGCCTCGCTTCATTAGGCGCATCCGGCAAGAACAGTCGCTCGTTTGTCCAAATGCCAGCCTTCATGCCACGACTATGGCCATTGATCTCGGAGGGTTTGAAACCAAGGACGATGCCCGCGATCACTTCGTTGGTGTCGGTCGAAATGATCGGGGCCACGATGATTTCGTCCATGCCGTCATTGCGCTTCAGATAACCGGTCTGTTGTGTGTCAGGTAGCTTCGCGAGGCTCAGCATGGCTTCTTCATCGGTGCTGAGTTTTCCTGCGTCCACATCGGGTGGGGCGGTTATCACCTTGCCATCCGCATCAAGAAAACGATAGAAGCGTGCCCGCAATGGTTGGTCTTCATCACCTTCCATCACGTCGCGCAGTTCGTCCCTGGCATTCGGATAGAGCAGGTCGAGCGCGTTGTCCTCCAGCGCGGCATGGAGGCGCGGCTTGCGCGCGAGCATGCGCGATCTATCTAACAAAGCCGCATGGCGCACCTCCCGCGCACGATGCAAGGTGGCGATCTCATTTTGAAACGCCTGCTGCAATTGCTGTTGCACATCCACCGTGACCTTGTGTTGTGCGATCCACAAAGCCAGCGCGGTCACCGCGCAGACCACCAGCATAATGCCAATGAGCAGGCGCAGGCGGAAACCGGTGATGTTAGACGTAGTGCTCACGGAAAGTTCACTTTGAGAGTGCCGCCGGTGAGGGTGACGGGTTTCTCCAGTGTCGTGCGGCTGTCGATCCAGGCCTTGAGTTTGTAGGTGCCAGCGGGCAGACCGCTGAGCTTGAAGTTTCCATCCGTGCCGCTGATCACGAAGTGGGGGGTGTCTACGACCAGGACAATACCGCGCATGTGCTCATGGATGTCACAACGCAGGGTGATCATGCCCGCCTTGTCGAAGACCTCGGAAGGCACCGGGTCGTCCTCAGGACGGTGGCGACCGAGGTCGAAACGTTTTGCCGGAGAAAAGGAGAACACATTGTGATAGGTATCGTCCTGATTGGGAAACTCCACCTTGGTGCCCGTTTGTACCGCAAGCAGGGAAGGCTGGAAGGTGAAGTCCTTCTGAATGATTTTCCGCATGGGCAGTGATGCCGGCTTTGCGAATGAGCCTTCCAGATAGATGATCGCAATCGGCGGGTTGGTAGAGAGCACACCGCCCTTGGTGACGATCTCGTAGCGCTTCGCCATCACGGGCGCTGACTTGGTTTTTGGCAGTTCGACGTGGCCTTCGATGGTTGTGTCCGCGTGGGCGAGCGTTGCGGTGATGATAAGGATGATGAATGATTTCATTAGATTTTGAAGCACGTGGTTTTTATGGTATAGCCAACCGCATAGATCGTGTGAATGAGCGGCATACTGAAGCCAGCGTCCACCTTCTTGCGGAGGCGGGCGATGAATATCTCGACAGTGCGCGTATCATACTCATGTTCGCGCTGCCACACCCTTTCGGATAGCTCGGTGCGGGTGAAGATGCGTCCGGGTTCCTCCATCAGCACCTGGAGCAACTCGAACTCACGCGGCGAGAGCGCGATGGTTTTGGCTCCCCGGACAACGCGGCGCTGGTGAACATCCATCTGCAAATCGGCGATCTTCAGGATATCTTGAGTGGTGGGCGTGGCGCTGCGGCGGCCGAGGGCCTCCACGCGTGCGATGAGTTCATCCATCGAAAAGGGTTTTGCGACATAATCATCCGCACCGGCTTTCAAGCCTTTAATGCGATGATCCACATCGCCGCGTGCCGTGAGCATGATCACCCGCGACGTGCTGTGCGCCTTGCGCATCTGTTCCAGCACCGCGAACCCGTCCATGGTCGGTAGGTTCAGGTCGAGCACCACCAGATCCGGCGTATCCTTGAGCACCGCCGCCAGGCCTTGCGCGCCGTCGTGTTCGGCGCGGACCTCGTGCCCGCTGCGATTCAATGCGCTGCACACGTGGCGCGCAAGTTGCGGTTCGTCTTCGATTATCAGGATGCGCATGGGATGGACTGGAGCATCACACCGCGCCGCAGACTTGCCAAGCGGCGAATGGCGTATGAGTGGCCGCCTTCCATACCGCTACCCAGCCCGACAGGCTATTGGTGCAGTTTCCGCAAATCGTGCCAGAGTCGTTAATGCCGACGGCGTATGTGTTGCCGCCGTTGTTAGGGAAGGAGTTGAATCCACACCACGCCGTCACGGGTTCGTCACCACCAGGCGCATGAAGAGCATGATCTTGCCGCCGGTGGGCACGCTGAACGAGTGCTGCGGTGCGAGACCGGTGTCGGTGATGGCGTGCCAGTCGAGTGGTGCCAGAGTCGTGCTCCACTCCGCGCCATAGATGATGCCAGAGACCCCGGCGGGTTGGGTAAAGCTGATCACGAGATCATTCGCCACCCGTTGCGCCTGCGGAACTTGGAGCGACGTCCCAAGCTGCGGGTTCAGGCCGAAGGCATACTCTAGCAGATTAACCAGGCCGTCGTTGTCGAAGTCGAAGGTGTCGGCCGCATTGCCGGTGTTGGTGGTGGTGCCGAACCAAGTGTTCCGCCAGGTTTCCAGTGAGGTCAGTCCGGTGCCCGTGAGCGCGATGTCGAAGGGATTCTCGTTCGCATCATTGCTGGCGATGTGCAGCGCGGCCGTCTTCGCGCCTGCCGCTGCGGGAGCAAATCGGACGGTGAACGTGGTGCTGCCGGTCGGACCCGTAACCGGAGCCGTGGGACTGGCGGTGACACTGAAGTCGGCGGCATTGGGTCCATCAATCGTGATACCAAGGCCGGTTAGATCGGCGTTACCCGTGTTTTTGATGGTGAAGGTCTTGTTGCTGTTGTTGGCGGGGGCCACGCTGCCGAAGGCCACGCGCGCAGTGCCATCAACGAGATTGTTGCCGACGGGTTGTTCGACGGCGATTTCCTGGGGTGTGCCAATGACATAACTCGTTCCGTTGTTTCTAACAACTGTCGCCGGGTCGGCGCTCAGCGCGTAGTTTGCGGCGTTGGTCGTGCTCAACGCACTGGCGAGGCCTGTGAAAAGCACCCCTTGGCGGCCGGTTGTCGGCAGACCTTGGCCGAAGGCCGGGCCGAAATTGCCGTCAAC
>JAPLUJ010000122.1 GCA_026397695.1 Verrucomicrobiota bacterium
TCCAAGATGATCTTCGGCTATGTGACAGGGCAGGTCATCACCTCGGTGCTCGTCATGATTTATACCTATATCGTGCTGAGCGTGCTGCGGGTGCCGGGCGCCTTGACCCTCGCCATTCTGGCCGGCGTGCTGGACATTCTGCCAATCCTCGGCTTCATCATCTCCACTGTGCCTGCCGTCCTGTTGGCGATGACCGTGTCGCCCAAAACCGCGGCATTCGTCCTGACCCTCTATCTCTTGTTCCATCTGTTCGAAAATTATTTCATCGTACCCAAGATCTATGGCAAGAACCTCCGGCTGTCCACCCTCACCGTGCTGCTAGGTCTGCTCGCTGGCGTGCTGCTCGCAGGCATTCCCGGATCCCTGGCGGCCCTGCCGATCATCGCCTCCTATGCCGCCATCGAACGCATCTGGCTCAAACAATTCCTGCGCGACGGCGTCTCCGAAAAACATGCATTGCAGATGGACGAGGCATTTGGCGAGCAAGAATGATGTCCCGACGGTAAGCCGTGTCTTTAGTCACGACCACCCGCATCTCGGCCATGGAAACCTCGTTTAACAGACCATCGCGCGAAGCGTTCTGATCTGCCTGGAACACGGCACGCAGGCTGTCATCCGGGCCGAGCGCGACCGCAACGAGGCCGGTGAGAGGCGTTCCATCCGCCCGCTTCAACTGGAAGCCCGCGAGTTTCCTTGCGGCCAGGTCCGGGAATCCGGCTGGCGGGGCAGGTTCCTCCTCAGCTGTTGGTGTTTTGGGCGGTGTCCATTTTACACGGGACGATTCGTTTCCTTATCATCGACACCCGGACATGGTGGCCGGGGAATCCACCTTTCGTCCACGACCCGCATGAAATCAGAAATCATCCTCGAGAAACACCTTGATATGGGGGTACGCCCCGAGCGGCGGCCTGGGCTTGATTCTGATCATTTTGCCGGGGCTGTTTCTGCTAGGAGAAATTTGAACCACGGAGCTGAATCGATGTTGGGGTGAACACCCTATAGCGCTGCGGTGAGGTCCGGGGCTATTGTCTCCCCGATGACAACTACCAACCACATCAACCACATGAAAAACAAAGCCCTTTTCCTTTTTCTCATTTCTGCAGGTATCCTTGCCGTCGCCTGCGAGCACACGCGTACCACGTCGGAGCACCTCGACAGGGTCCACACGAAGACCGCTGCGCGCCGAACTCGCTGAACTGAACCGTAACTTGGACGAACTCGCCGCCAAGGTCGAAAAATCATCCACTGCGGTAAAGAGCGATGCCCAAGCCAGAATTGCCGGGTTGCGCGAGCACACGGCCCGTTTGAACAAGCAGCTTGACGAGGCCACCAACGCCACCGTGTCGAACTGGGATAAGTTCAAAGCAGACGTTCGCAAAACGAGCGATGCGTCGAAGCAGGAATTCAAGGAAGCACGCCAGTGGCTGAGCGACAAGATCGCCCCGTGAGCCGGCCCGCACAATCTCAGTTAAGTGAAAGAATCAACAATATATAAGGAATCCAACAAGTAGCATATCAACGTATGACCCGATCTATTCCCATGCAGGGTTTCATCTCATCATGGCGGGATGCACGCAAGTTGATTGAGATGAACATGGACCTGAAAACAACCACCCCAACACAAACATTATGAAAACAACACAACAACGTCTAATCCTGCTGCTGCTGGCTGCGGCACTGGTCTCCCTCTTCAGCGCAAGCTGCCGCAACACCGTACGCGGTGCCGGAAGGGATGTCCAAAACGCCGGCGATCATATTGAGCGAGCGACACACTAAACGTCCGCTCCGTTGAATCCCAGGGCGTTGCTGACAGACCGCACAGGTCTGTCGGCCGCCTCACTTATTGCCTTTTAGCGGTGCGATATGCGGGGCTGCGGTTGGTTTGAAGTTTCAGTCATGTCTTACCAGAATAGCGTTGGGCTTCCGCCCGGATCACGTTCTGGCGCACACCGAAGCGCGCGGCGATTGCTTGGACGCGCCCATGCAAGGTGCCATGGGAGTCTGACGATTGATCCCGCTCGGTAAGCACCCACCCTAAAAAGGCTTCTATCCGGTAGCCGGCCGCCATCGCATAGCTGGCTCCGGCGATGTCGGCTTTCAGTTCGTTGGATGGGTTGGTTTGAGATTGGGTCCCCAAGTTTGCGACGAGGTGGGCGAATTCGTGGCCAAAAAGGAATGCCCAGGTATTCGGTGGCACTTTGCGGGCGGCGACTGGATGGATGGCGATGGTGCAATCGTCCAAACCGCCACGGATCATGACCAGAGGGCCGGGATTTTTTCCCAGTTCGAGGCGCCAGCGGATTTTACGCCCGG
>JAPLUJ010000067.1 GCA_026397695.1 Verrucomicrobiota bacterium
CGCCAATGCCATAAGGTGGATCAACGATTGCCAGGTCGAAGTGACCATCGGGGAAGCCTGCCATGAGTTCCATGCAGTCCCCGAGTCGGAGATCAAAAGACACAGAACAAGATTAGATGAGAAGGCAGGAGGTGACGGGACTTGATTCCTGTGATACCTTCTCATCGTTATGAAACCGAAATTCCCATCTGTCACTATCGGCCTCGATCTCGGAGACAAGAAGCATGCCATCTGCGTGCTCAACAGTGCTGGCGAGATCATCGAGGAAAGATCCATCACCAATCATCGCGAGTCGCTCTTGAGGCTTTCACAGAAGTATCCGAAAAGCCGGATCGCGATGGAGGTTGGGCAACACAGTCCATGGACCAGCCGCTACTTTGAGGCCCTCGGACATGAGGTTCTCGTCGCCAATGCCCGCAAGCTGCGCGCAATTTACACCAGTACCCGCAAGAGCGACCAGAGCGACGCCTACATGATCGCGCGACTGGCGCGGGTCGATCCCTCCTTGCTGCATCCCATCCAGCACTCCACCGAAGAGGCGCAGCGCGATCTTCTCCAGGTCAAGCTCCGCGACAACCTCGTGCGCCAGCGGGTGGACATCATTTCATCGGTCCGTTTCACCCTCAAGAGCATGGGCGTGAGGGTCGCCTCTCCGAACACGGATTGTTTCGCAAAGCGCTGCCGCAAAACCCTTGATCCACTGGATGCAAAGCTTCTCGCCATGTGCGAGCCGTCGCTGCGCGTCGTTGACGAACTCACCAAGAGCATCCGCGAACTGGAACGGAAAATCGAGGAATTATGCGTGGAGACCTATCCGGAGACCGAGTTCTTACAACAAATTGCCGGAGTTGGCCCCATTACCGCCCTTTCGTTTGTCCTGATTATTGGAGATCCGGAGCGATTCGAATCCATGCGGGATGTGGCACCTTATTTGGGACTGGTCCCAAAACGCGACCAATCAGGCGAAACCGACAAGCAGTTAGGAATTTCCAAGGCGGGCAACGCCTATTTGAGACGCCTGCTGGTCAGCGCGGCCCATTATATCCTCGGCCCCTTCGGTCCCGATTGTGATCTGAAACGCCACGGTCTGAAATTGGCGGCACATGGTAGCCGCGGTGCGAAGAAGAAAGCGGTGATTGCTGTCGCCCGAAAACTCTCCGTGTTGCTGCTCACCCTCTGGTACAACGAGGATATTTACGAGCCGCTGCACAACGAATCACAGGCCGCCTGAGGCCCGTATTGGAATGAACGCGATGAAACAATTTCGAAGATTTGGAACGACCGCGGAGCTGCGCCTGCACCTGCCATCATGGCAAAGTGCGAGAACAAGATAGCGGCGTTCCACCCCTTTCAAACAGGAAACAAGGATCAAAATCATGCACCAGGTCAAATCAACGGAACCGACCGAGCGAGTGCGTATGGAAGCAAGACTCCCTGTTTCATTCCGTAGTCATGGCCCCGGTTGCTGGCAACAGCGCCTTGGGGCTGCCGCCCCAAACCCCGCCAAGCTGAGCCAGCTTGACCGCAGTTGGATTTCGCCC
>JAPLUJ010000705.1 GCA_026397695.1 Verrucomicrobiota bacterium
CCCACCGGAGCGGACGGGACTGATGCCTGAAGGGCCCGGGCAAAAATGCCGCCGCAAGAAAGCGGGTTTTCCAGTTGACAGGAGGACTTGTTATTCCGAGAGTGCCGCCCGGCTACTTGAATAGCCGAATCGAACAACCGCCAACAACCATGAAAAAACACATTTGGATCTTAACCTTCGCACTTCCATTCCTGTTTGTCGGATGCAAGCCGCAAGAAACCACCAAAGAGAAATTAAATACCGACGCAGCCAAAGTCACGGCACCTGCCAAGGATAAGGCGAAGCCTGCTGACAAAGCACCTGCACCCAAACCCGTTCCCACACCTGCTCCTGCTCCCGCACCAGCTCCTGCTCCTGCTCCTGCTCCCGCACCAGCTCCTGTTCCCACACCCACACCTGAACCTGCTCCTGCTCCTGCTCCCACACCCACACCAGCACCTGTCGCTCCTGCGGAGAAGTGAGGTTGCACCCGAGTCATCCGACTGCTGAGTGATGCGTCTGGGTGACTCTCCTTGATTTGATGCGCCCGGACCTCCCGGCCAGGGAGGTCCGGGTGTTTTGTTAGTTCCCGGTGAGGGCCACATAAGGTGCCTCATGGATTTCCGGCCGCTTGGCACCGCTGAGGATGCGCCACCATTCCCACATGCAACCCACGGTGATCACCGCCACGAAACACAGGAAAACCGCCACCACCACGATGTCGAGCCGGGCATTGAACAAGGCGTTTTCCACGGCTGGCAGTTTTTCCGCAGGCACGCCGGCCGCCAACTGACTCTCGAGCTTGCGGATGGCGGGCAGAAACCCGGCGGCCCGCGGGGAGAAAATCTTCATCCAACCCGCCGTGAAGGTCACGGTCGTTAGAAAAACCAGCGGCACCAGCGTGACCCAGCAATAGCGCGCCTTGCCGGATTTGATCAGCAGCGTGGTTCCCAAACAGAAGGCGATCACCGCGAGCAGTTGGTTGGAAATGCCGAAGAGCGGCCACAGGCTCTTGGCAATGCCTTCCGGATCAATCGCCCCTTGATAGAGGAAAAATCCCCAGGCGGCGACCAGCAGGCCGGTGGCGGTGATGTTGCCCAGCCAGTTGCCGGTGGCACCCAGCGGTTTCCACAGATGCCCCAGCAGGTCCTGCAGGATGAAGCGCCCCACCCGCGTTCCCGCGTCCAGTGTTGTTAGAATGAACAACGCCTCGAACATGATGGCGAAGTGATACCACAGCGAGAGCGCCGTTTTGCCGGGAATCACCTTGGCGAACATCGCGGCCATGCCCACCGCGAAGGTCGGCGCACCACCGGTCCGACCGATGATCGTCGGCTCCTGTAGATCGTCCGCGAGCTTTTCCATGTCCGCCCGCGTCACCTGATAGATCGGGCCGTAGGCGTTGATTTTCGCGATCTGGGCCTCGACGGCCACCGGATCGCGCGGGTTGATGGGGGAATTGATCGCGAGGTATTGGCCGGGCGGCAGGGCGCTGGCGGCGATGATGGCCATCAGCGCCACTAACATCTCGGTCACCATCGCGCCATAACCGACCAGGCGGATGTCCTGTTCCCGGGCCAGCAACTTCGGGGTGGTACCAGAGGAAATCAGCGCGTGGAATCCGCTCACGGCACCGCAGGCAATGGTGATGCAGACAAACGGGAATACCGGTCCCGGCACCACGAAGCCACTGCCATCGATGAATTGGGTGACCGCCGGCATGTGCAGCGGCGGCATGGCAATGACGATGAACACCCCGAGCACCGCCACGGTGCCGAGTTTCATGAAGGTGCTGAGGTAATCGCGCGGGGCTAACAACAGCCACACCGGCAGCACCGACGCGGCAAACCCGTATGCCATGATCACCCACGCAAGAGTGGGCGCGTCCAAACGCAACGCTTGGTTCCAGGAAGCCGGCAGATCCTTGCCCGCCCACACCGCGAACAACAATCCCGCCACACCGATCACCGAGACGCCCGTCACGCGCAGCGTGCCGGATTTCAGCAACACACCCATGATCATGGCCAACGGGATGGTGGCCGCGATAGTGAACAACCCCCACGGACTTTCCGCCAGAGCCTTGACCACCACCAACCCGAGCACCGCCAGCAGGATCGTCATGATCGCTAACAGCGACAGCATGGCGATGATGCCAATGAACGGATTGATCTCCTCCTTGAGCATCTGGCCGAGCGACTTGCCATCGCGCCGCATGCTGGCTAATAGCACCACCGCGTCATGCACGCCGCCGCCGAGTGTGGCACCTATCAAAATCCACAAGGTGCCCGGCAAATAGCCGAACTGCGCCGCCAGCACCGGTCCCACTAACGGACCGGGTCCGGCGATGGCCGCGAAGTGGTGCCCGAAGACAATCCAGCGCGGAGTCGGCACGAAATCCTTGCCATCCGCCTTGGTTACCGCAGCGGGAGCACGCGTCGTGTCGATGGTGAGCACCTTGGCCATCAGCCAGGCGCTGGAAAACCGGTAGGCCACCGCGAAGGTACAGACGCCCGCGACCACCAACCAGAGTGCATTGACTGGTTCGTCACGCTGGAATGCGGCGATGGCCACGGCGAACGCGCCAAGCGCGGCCACGGCGGACCAGAAAAAAATGCGGATGCGCGCCGAGCGCGGCCACGGCGGTCCATGAAAGAATGCGGATCAAACCGGACATCATGCCGAAGGTACGGCGGAACCCTATGATTTCTTTGCGTCACGGATACTGCCGGTCATCGGCACAAACCGCACCGGCAACACGGCACGCTGTTCGATCTTGCCATCTTTTTTACGCAACACATACAGCGTTTGGTCGCCGGCCGGGCCGACCGGCACGATCATGCGGCCGCCTTCCTTGAGCTGATCTACCAACGGCTGCGGGATACGGTCGGGGGCGCAGGTCACGATCACCGCATCGAACGGCGCCGCTTCCTGCCAGCCCTTGTAACCATCGCCGGCACGCGTGATCACGTTGCTGTAGCCGAGTCGTTGCAAGTCCTGTTCCGCCCGGCGTGCCAGTGGTTCCACGATTTCGATCGTGTACACCGTCTTGACCAAGCCCGCCAAAACCGCCGCCTGATAGCCCGATCCGGTGCCCACTTCGAGCACTTTGTCCGTGGGTTTCGCTTGGAGTTTCTCGGTCATGAACGCCACCATGAACGGTTGCGAAATCGTTTGTTCCCAGCCGATCGGCAGCGGGTTGTCCTCGTAGGCCCGCTCCCTTAGCGTGCGCGGCACGAATTCATGCCGCGGCACTGTGCCCATCACCGCCAACACGGTGGGGTCAGTGATGCCTCGATCAGGAGCCGCAAGTTGCCGCTTGACCATCCGCGCGCGGGCTGCCGCGAAACCGACCTCGTTGGCGCGGGAGTTGCCGCAGAACGTCGCCAGACACCCTGCCCACAATACCAGCGAGACACCAAGACTTCCAACATAGGATGTTTTTATCATTGTTCCCACTGTACGACCGCCACCGTCGCGTTTGTGCAAGATTGAACGAAAATTTTTCATGCAACTTCGGATGACGGCTGTCTGAGGCTGCCTGAGCCGGTACCCGCCGCAAAAAAAATCCCGCTGACGGAGCGACCGTCGGCGGGATGAATAGATTGGAGTGATTCCCCTATCGGCTCAGAATTTCTGAGAGCGATTATTGGCGTAGTAGGTTTCAAACCCGAGTTCGGGCGGGAATTCGGAGAGGCCATCGTGCACGTTCATCTCGATGCGGTTGTCTTCTCCGCAGCGCTCGTAAGGCGGTTTGAAAGTGCCGCGATAGGTGGGACAGGTGAAAGTGAAAAGTTCGTAGAACCCGTATCCGAAGCGGCGCAGTGCGCGGTTGGTTCCGTCAATGGTGCCGTAGGGTGTAGCCTTGCGACCGTATTGTTCTTGTTTCCGAACGATCTGTTCCGGAATCTCAATGAAGCCGTAAAGGATGTTGCTGATGGCACGACCGAGCTTGCGGCTGGAGGTGTAGGTGGATCCGGGAGGCGCCTGAATATCCGCCGCAGCAATAAGGGTGAACGAGGCGAACGCACTAGCAATGACGAGGAGCTTTTTCATTCCGGGAAGAAGATAATGATCCCGGCCCGCGGATGGCAACGGAAAATTTCGGATTTTTTCGGGATGCTGAAAAAGGAGCCGCTCAAAGCGCGAAGCTCAGCACCCGGATAATGCCCGCAGCGGCACGCAGGGTTGCGAGTAATTGGGCCGGCGGTTCGGTGTCCACTTCGATCACGGTGACGGCACGGGAGCGGTCCTCGGTACGGCTGAGCGCCATATTGGCGATGTTCACCGAGGCGCTGCCGAGAGTGGTGCCGATCATGCCGACAATGCCCGGGCGGTCATCGTTTTCGACGAACAGGAAACGGCCTTTCGGGTGGGTTTCCACATTGTGCCCGGCGATGTGGACGATCCGCGCGGCCTTGCCGTAAAAGGTTCCGGCCACGGTGCAAACCTCATCGCCCTTGACGGCGGAAACCTCGATCAACTCCGTGCAGTTGGTGGCCAACGCCACAGTGGATGCCGTCACTTGCAGACCCAAAATCTTGGCGACGGCGGGAGCATTGACAAGATTCACCTGTGACTCGTGATGCGCGGCTGCGAGGTAACCGGTCAAGGTCATGCGAGTAATGAGTTCGGTGTCCAGTTCGGAAACCGGGCCAAGGTACGAAACGCGGATGGTGTCGCACTGGGCCGGGGCGATTTTTGAAAGCAGCTTGCCGAGCGCGTTGGCGAGATCGAGGTAGGGGCCGACGCTTTCGAGCGTGCGGCTGTCGAGGTTGGGCATGTTCACGGCGTTGCGGATCTCGCCGGTGACGAGGAAATCCTTCACCTGCTGGGCCACCTCGATGCCGACGTTTTCCTGAGCTTCCGCAGTGGACGCCCCGAGGTGCGGCGTGAACACACATTTTTTCACCGCTAACAACGGGAAATCCGCCGTGGGCGGCTCGGTTTCAAAGACATCCAGCGCGATGCCCGCCAAATGACCGGCGTCGAGCAAAGCCTTGGCGGCGGCTTCATCGACGAGTCCGCCGCGGGCGCAGTTGACGACCAGCGCGCCGGGATTCATCAAACGCAGGCGCGCGTCGTTGAGGATGTGCCGGGTTTCCGCAGTGAGCGGGATGTGGAGGGTGACGACATCCGCGCCGGCGAGCGCTTCATCGGCGCTTTGGGCGAGCTCGACTTTAAGTGCTTGGGCACGGGCGGCGGTGAGGAAGGGATCGTAAGCGGTGACCGACATGCCGAAGGCCTGGGCACGCTTGGCGAACTCGCTGCCGATGCGGCCCATGCCGATGATGGCGAGGCGTTTGCCGTTGAGTTCCACCCCTTCGAACGATTTGCGGTCCCACTTGCCGGCGCATATCGAGGCGTGCGCCTGCGGGATGTTGCGGGCCAGTGCCAGCATCAAGGTGAAGGCGTGCTCGGCGGTGGAAATCGTGTTGCCGCTCGGCGTGTTCATCACCACCACCCCGTGGTCGGTGGCGGCGGCACGGTCGATGTTGTCCACACCCACCCCGGCGCGGCCGATGACCTTGAGGTTTTTCGCTGCGGCGAACACCTCGGGCGTCACCTTCGTTTGCGATCTAACAACGAGACCGTGGTAGTCGCCGATGATCTTGAGGAGGGCCTCCGGCTTGAGGCCGGTGTTCACATCCACGGTGATCCCGGGAGCGTTGCGCAGGGCGTCCACGCCCTTTTCCGAGATCGGGTCCGAAACCAGCACACGATAATTTGCCATAGAATTGCGGGAGTAAACCACAGCCTCCACTTTGGCAAGAGGTGAATGTTGGAAAAGTGGAATTGCCTGGTGGTTAAAATGCCGGGAACTCGCTTTGCCAGCGGGCGTGGGCGCTACGGATTTCCGCGGCGTCGCGGGAGGGGCTCAATTCCCAGACGAGCGGGCACCCGGGTGGGAAGAATTCGAGCAGTGGCGCGTAATCGATCATGCCGCTGAAGGGGACCCGGTGATCGAGTGCGGGCCATTCGACGTCATGGACGTGGCCGCCGATGAGGTGGGGGGCGATGCGTTGCAGCCACTCGGTGTGATCTAGCAGGCCGAGGTTATGCTTGAGCTGGACGTGGCCGAAATCGTGCCAGTATCCGACCATCGGGTTATCGGCGAAGTGATCCTGCAGCGCGAGCATTTCGCGTTCGCTGGGCATATCCTCAAAGTGCGAGCGCGATTAGATGGCGAGTTTCACCCCGGCTTCGGCGGCGTGTCCGGCAATGGTGGCGAGCGCTTCAAGGGCACGGTGGTAGTAAAGCGGGGCGATTTTTTCACGTTTTTTTACAAACGCGATTTTGGTTTTGATGAAGTCCGGACTGTGAGAACCGACGGTGGCGATTTTGTTTGTTAGAGCCTGGCTCCACTTGCGCGGGTTCATGGGTACGGACCCCATGTGGAGCACGAGGTAAGATGCGCCGAACTCCGCCGCGAGTTCGAGCGTGCGCAGCGTCATGTCCATGGCGCGTTGGCGGTCAAACGGCCGGTGCGAGGTGAATTCATAGGCGTCCGGGGCGTCGATCATGACTTCCTCGTTGGCGGTCAAACGACCGGTGCGAGGTGAATTCATAGGCGTCCGGTGCGTCGATCATGACTTCCACGGGCGACGGGAAAAAATTATGCACACCCGCGCAGGTGAACAGCCCGCGTTGGAAGGCTTTGCGGACGCCGGGGAGCTTGGCGATGGTCATGCCATGAGAGAGTTCGATGTGGGAAAACCCGAGATCGACGATTTCCTCGATCATGGCTTCGCCGTCGGTGTGGCGGTGGTTGTTCCAGCAGGATGAGAAGGCGGGCATGGCGGCGGAAGCGGTGGCGCGTGGTCCGATGATACGCTGGAAGAGTGGGCGTGCTCCACCCCGAAAATTTCAAATGCGCGAAAACATCTCCTCACAGGTCCTGCCCGCAGCGAGCACCGCGAAGTCGTCATAACGGATTTCTTCCGCAGGGGGCCAAAAGACACCTGCGGCGATTTGGCCGGCGATCCACTCGGTACACGCCCGGGCGGCCTCGAGGTCGGTGGCGGAAAAGTCCACCCATGCGTGGATGGCGACATCGGCTGCGGTGGCTCCCAGGGTGAAATAACGTAGAGCGGGAGTTGCAGGTTGCGCCACAGGAAATCGACGGGTTTGCCATTGGCCACGCCACCATGGACGGCCGGGCTGTTGCCGGCGAGATGTGCCGGAATCACGCTGGCAGCGGTGATTTTCTGGCGGTGTTCGGATTCCACGCCTTTCACCTTGCCGGTCTTGTAGTCGATGATGCGCAGGGTGCCGTGATCGCGATGGCGGTCGATGCGGTCGATCTTGCCGACGACGGTGGCGTCTCCGAGGGGGATTTCAATTTTGGCTTCGACGTCGATGATTTCCCAGCCATCGGCACGCGAGGCGGCTTGGACTTGGGCGAGCCAGGCGAGGCGTTGGCGCAGCACTTCGGATTGGATGCGCACGGCCAGCGGTATGCGTGGACCGAACCACTCGGCGACGATGCGGTCGAGTTCGGCGGAGAGCCATGCCATGAGCGCAGCGGGTTGCGTGAGATCGCGGGCATCGGGATTGCGGCCCCATTTCTCTAACACCTCGTGGGCGACGTTGCCGAAATCGCGGGCGTTCCACTCCACGCGGTCGGGTTCCAAGCTTTGCATGCCCACGGCGTGTTTTAGATAGAAACGGAACGGGCAGGCCAGATAGGTGGTGAGAGACGTCACATGGATGCGCTGCGGGGCCTCAGCCTTGCGCGGATGCCACTGCCAATCCGCGTGCCAGCGCAGTCCCGCCTCGGGTGGTTCGATGTCACGGAAGAGGAACTGCACGCGTGCCGGGAGATCCGCGCGGTCCGCTGCCAACAGCAGCCGCGAGGGCAACAGCGATTCGCCGCCGGGGCCGGATTTCGCGCAGATGACATCGACCCGGCCATCCAGACGCCGTGCCTCCAGCATTGCCTGATAGAGATACGCATCCCGGGCCGCGCGGTTGGCATTGACGATCAAGCCGAGTTGTTTGCCAGCGGCTTCACCGAGCCACGGGCCGCCGGCGTTGCGGGCCGGGACCATGCCCTCGTTCATGCCGCAAAGCACGAGGTGTTTGCCCGGTTCGAAAAACAACTCCAACCAGCCCTGCGCATCGAGCACCCGGCCATCGGGCGGTTGCGGCGTAGGGGGGGGTGTGGCGGCGAGCATCAGGTCGATCCAGAATCCCGGGCCATATTTCACCTGTGACATCAAGGGGGCGGCTTCCGCGGGCCAGGCGATCATGGCGGTGCTTTCCGCGCTCGTTGCCGCCCCGCTGTGCCCGAGCTTGTCTAGCAGACAGGTCATGGTTTCGGTGAAATTTCCGTTCAGGAAATCGTCGCGCCACTTTTCCAAGGCCGCGGTGGCATGGAGGATTTCTTGCGCCAACTCCCGCTGGGCGACTGACCGGAACCGGTGGGTGACGATCCGCTGGCGCAGGTCAGCGGGGCGGATTGCCATCCAATCATTCCTCAAGCGTGAGAGATGATCGGCCAATTCCGCGCGGCGCCCGCCGACGAGAACATTGGTTTCGGGCAGGGCGAGAAGATCCGCCAGCACGGCCAGTTGGGGATCTGTTAGCCAACCGGACCACACCTGGAACCAGCGTGCCAGGCCGGAGGTGACGCGCTCCGCTGCCGGATGAAACGCCGGCCATCCCTGGCGCGTGAAGGCGCGTGCGAGTTCGTCGCCGGTTGCGGTATCGGCCGAGCCCAGGGCGATTTCGCAGGAGGCGCTATCGGTTGCGGAGACGGCGCGCAATGCCTCGGCCGCTTGCTGGCGCGAGTCGGCCACCAAGCGCACCGATCCGGTGGTGCCGTCCGGCCACGGCAGGGTTCTTTCCGACCAGCATGCCAGTGGCCTGCCGAGGGAAGAAAACGCGTGCGCTTCGGGCTGCGGTGCGCCTATCAGGACGGTGATCGGTCCGGCCCACGCCTCCCATGCCCGTTCGACTAACGGAGGCATCTCGGTGACGCCCGCCAGCACGATGCCGGCAATCTCCCCGGATACGACCACGCCGTTCGCCAACACCCGGCTGCGGCTTTGCCAGCCCCACGCCTGGAGTTTGCGCTCCATCTGGTATTCCAAGCGGCTGAGGGCATCCCAACGACCGGCTTCCACGGAGCGGGAGAGGAGTTTGGCCGCCGCCGCCAGCGTGAGGCCGTTTTCCTGGAGGGCATGCCGGAGTTGCACCATCTCCCTGGCCAAGCCACCGGCCCATGCCGCGCCGCCAGCCGGGGGATCGGGAAACAATTCCTGATAGGCCGCCCAATCCTCGACCTGTTCCAGTGTTTCCAGCCATGCGACGTGTTCCATCCAATCCGCCGCCACATCGGCGTCGGGGGTTTTCAGAAACGACCCGGGAGTCACGATTCGGGGTGCGAGCAGGGCACCCGCCAGTTCTGCCAGTGCTTCGCGCAAGCGGCGTCCGCCTTGTGTCGTTGGCACCACCACGAGCAGCCGCGGCAAGGCGTCCCGCTGCTCCAGCAACCAATCGGCCGCCAGTGTTAGAAACGGCCGGTCCCATCCGAGAAATACACGCTGCACCATCGGCACGAGCATCACCGGATCACCCGCCGTGAAAATCAAAATATTTGCCGCAAGTGGTGGCAGGCGGTTTTTCCGGCTTTCCATTCTGCGGATCGGTGCTAGTTTGCGTCTAGTGAAACTCACTGGATATCATCCGTCGATCCGGCGCTTGCAGGAGGACTTCGCCGCCCGTGTCGCGCGGCGGAAATATATCGCCGCCCGCGGCCCGCGGCCGCCAAAGGGACAAATCACGGATAACAGCGAACCGTGGTTGAAGCATCCGGATTCAATTTCAGACTACCTTGAAATTTCATTGAGGGTTCAAGAGAGTGAAACTTTATGGCTATCCCGGTTCAAACCTTCGTTGACCGACTGACGTGTCATCATCGGGTGGTAGTACTCGGTGGATTGGC
>JAPLUJ010000254.1:0-1370 GCA_026397695.1 Verrucomicrobiota bacterium
CTGCCCTGCTCGGCAGCAGCAAGGTGCTCAAATAGGCGGCTCGTGCTGTGGCCAAATCAGGCATCCATTCCAACGCCATGACCGATATCCTCAAGGGTATCGATTCCAACACCATCGCCGACATCCTCAAGGGCGTTGACTCTAACGCAATTGCCGGCATCCTCAAGAACATGGATCCCCCCAAAGTGGCCCCGGCACCAGCGGGCGGTGGCAAAATCGTCATCATCGCTCCCGATGGCACACGCAAGGAAATCAATATCGCCGAGGCGATGAAACCTGATGACAATATCGGAGATGTCCTCAAGGCACTGGACTTAGGCAAATCCGACCCGCTGACATGGCTCAACAGCAAGATCCTGTGGATTCGCCCGGACGGCACCCAACATGAAATAAAACTTGGAGACATCTTGAAAAGCCGTGACCCCTTGAACGAACTCCTCAAGGGTTTGGCCGCGCCTGAGGCACCTTAGGGATCAAGAATGATTCATTGCCTGGTCCCTGGCAACGGCAGGGAATTTTGCTCCAAATAGCCGCCATAACCCATGAACACCGTGGCCAGCAGGAGCAGCGCAATGCCGCCGGCCATCAAGCCGCGCGTACCCCGGCTGGTGCCCTTCCATTCCTTGAAAACGATGGCCCATACATTTCCCAGCACAATCACCAGCGCCAGGTGAATCGGAAAATTAATGAAGCTGAACGTGCCCATATAGGGAGCTGCGATCCCGTAAAAAAAGAACTCGGAATACATGACCGTGCCCGCCAGCGCACACAGCAGGAAGTTTCTGGCGACCGGTGCCTGTGACACATTCATATAGTCACCGGCGGAGTCATTGCGGAAATTCAGCATTACGCACCACAGCAGGTTGGACACTGCGCCGCCGAGAAGGACCAGTGCCATGGTGGCGCTATTGGTCCACAACGAATCGGTGCCCAGTTCGGCCGCACGCCGGGCAATTGGCTCGGTGTCGGTGATGGCCAGGCTGAAGAACGCACTTAACATCCCGCACAGGCAGGCCACGCCCAACCCCTTCACGAAGCTGAATTCACGCACCGAGACTTTTTTTTCCGCATCGGACAGTTCGCGTTCCTTGCGCATCCCAGCCCGACCGCAGAGAGCGATTCCCGTTAGGCAGACTGCCAGACCGGCGAGCGTTGCCTGTCCGGGAGCATGGGCGATCAAGTCTTGCAGCGATGTTTGGTTGGCCAGGTTGGGGAGAACATTGGGGGCCAGCGATTTGATGACAGGTGGCCCTAGGGTTCCCATGACGGTGCAGAATCCGAGCGCCAGTGAAAATCCCAGCGACATGCCCAGATAACGCAAGGTGAGTCCCCAACTCAGATTGCCGAACCCCCAACACAATCCCAAGGTC
>JAPLUJ010000254.1:1389-9149 GCA_026397695.1 Verrucomicrobiota bacterium
CCAACACACTCCCAAGGTCAGCGCCGTGACAATGGCACCGCGCGGAACGCTGCCATAGATAGCACCTAACTGCGGAACGGTGAACCAGGCGACCACTCCCGGACACACCATCAGGAAAAAGATATTCGCCACCAACCACGAGCTTTCCCACGCCCACTTGCGCACTCCTTTCAGAGGGACATAAAAGCTGGCCGCACCCAGACCGCCAAGGGCATGCAGTGCACTGCCCAGCATCGGATTAAAACTCATGTGCTATCCTTGTTGGCGTGTGGATGATGCGATACTCCGCCGTTGATGCATGTGGCTGGAATCGTTACATAACTTCGACCAACTCAAGTCCGAGCATTGCGGTGACGTGGCGGATGGTGGCGACGGCGTCGCCCACACCCAGCGCGAAATGATGGGTTGGGCCCGCACCGCACCAGCGGTTGACCCAATTCGTAACCCCGCAATCGAAGCGGACACGCGTGTCGGTATTGCCGATCTCCAAGGTCGCGCCGGGAATGCTCTCGCCACGCGAAACCACGAATTTCAGCTTGCCGTCAACGGTTTGTGTCAAACCTAACAAGGTGACCGGCCCGTGCTTGACGCGCGCTTCCACCCCGATGCCATAGCCGTGCTTGCCATGGTATAAGTCCAAGCCCCGCAGCAACGGCCGGCCTTGGGCAATGCCCAGGTGGAATGGTCCGTCATGTCCCATCAGAATGAAGTTCTCATTATAGTCCAGAGCGCAGATTTCAGCGAAGCTGCCGCCGTGCCCGAGCAGGTCCATGATTTTCATGGCATGGCAGTTTTTGAGATCGCCCTCGCCGCTGCACGGGATACCGCGCCCGCAGAGCAACGAATTACCCAGGATCAACCCCGCCCCGAGACGTTCGTAATGATTGTCATCAAGCCCGCGATAATAATATGAAAGTCCTTGCAGATCGAAATCGGCGACCAAGCGGTCCATGGCCACCGAAGTGCGGCAGGCCCACAGGAACTCGGACTCCTTCGGTTTGCGTGCCAGTGGATCCACCGGGCTGTCTTCGCTCAAGTCGAAGATCGAGAGCACCTCATCCCGTTTGATGCGGACCACCGCCTCATCCTCCGCGGGCAAGCGCTTCGCCAGATCACACATTTCCAGATTCTCAATCTGGGTGCCGAGCTGCGCTGAAAGCTGGGTGACATCGCTTTGCATATCTAACATGCCAGGATAGGTGTTGCCCAGGAACCCGATGCGGCTGTCCCGAAGCTGGCCGACGGTTTGGGCCGCCCGCACCCAGGAGGTGATTTGGGACCATGCTTGGCGGGCTTCCGGATGGTCGGGTGTCGCTTCTCCGAACCTGCCATTTTCGACACCCAGGATGCCGGTCACGACATGGAAATCGATGCCGCTGCGGGCAAAGACACAACTGATTTCCGGCACACAACAAGCGGCGCAATTGGCCAGCCAATGCAGGGTATCGGTTTTCTGGTAATCGAGCCCGCTGGCGGGTTGCAAATTCAAGACCAGCACCGGAGCCCCGGCACGTTGCACCAGTGGCAGCACCGTGTTGCTCATGGCATAAGTGCCGACATAACACACCACCAATTCAACCCGCTCACGGGCGAACCGGTCACCGGCGGCGACCGCCTTATGGGCATTGTCCACCATGCCGGCATCGATCACATCGGCATGCTCGGCCAGGCGCCGGGCCACCAACCGCTCGTAGTCGGTGAGACGCTCCAGCATCCCCGGAAACTGGTGCCAATAGTCGGGATGGCCGATACCGAACAAGCCGACGCGGGCCTTCCGTTTGCCGGCCGGCCATGACATGTTAGATGCATTCATCGGAGTTATTGCGTCGCAGTGGCACGATCCTGGTTGTGATGTGGTAGTCATAAGTTGATAGGTTAATGGGTGAGAGTGATGGCAGCCGATGCCGGTGGTGATAGCGGTGGCAGTTCGCGAAACTTTCCGGGAATGACCCGTGCGCCTGGCATGTCCACGCGCGGCGATTTCAGCGCTGCGTCGCGGGCATTTTGGATGATCCCGAGGAACGCCATGTATCGGGCATCGGTCACGGTGGCGAAGGTGGTCAGGGGGAGACCTTGCCGGTTGGGCGGGGCGTAGGTGGAGGGACGGAAAACGTCGGGCGGTTGATGAGCCAAGGTGATCAGCGGCCATCGTACGGGTGCGGCTTTGCGATCACGGCACCAAGCGAGGCCGGGGGCGGCCAGCGGGGCGCGGAGGATGCGGCTGCGTTCCGGTGATTGCAGGTTGACCCAGTCGCTGCCGATTTCCTTCGGGTGGCAACTCAGGCAGCCGGCTGTTTCCATTTCCGCCAGCAATTGATTGCGCATCGGTTGGATGGCGTTGCAGGTGGCGTGTTCGGAGTGGTCCCAAGTGCCATAGTAATTGCAGTTGCCATCCATCCACGCCAGCAACAGGGCGATTTCGCTTTGCGGCATCTTGGCGAGCCGCTGCTTGTGGCCGGACAAGAGCAGGGTGGTCAACGGAGCCACGCCGGAGCCGTGCGTGCGTGGCGGCAGAATCTCCGCAGTCCTGACCGCGCCGTTGCAGCAGTTGAGAAAGCCGGTGAGCGTGTTCTTGATGAATGTTTCGTAGCTGATGTTGAATGCCCAGGTCCACCCGCCAGATAGATCAATGCCACCGCCAATGCCATTCTTTCCGCCATGACAATCCACACAATTCCTATCTAACACCGGCTGCACCTGCCGCGGATAATCAAGGCACCCGCTGCCCCATGTTTCGGGCGTGATTTGCGCAGCCTCCTTGCGCATGGCCAACGGGCGGGCTGAATTGCCGAGCGGCGCGCTGTCGTCGTCCTTGATGTGGCAGCCCTGGCACGAGCGGGTGACGCCGGGAACCGCCTGCACGAACGTGCGCATGCTCTGCACAAGCCGGCCGTCCTTGTCGAGCGCCTGCAAATACAGTGCCTTGCCGCCGGGCGCTTCGAAGAAAGCGGAGCCATCCTCCTCGACCGGCACGACGCCGAGCATCCGCTTCACATCGTAGGAGCCTTGCCAACTGACGAGGAACGCCTGGTTCCACCAGCGGCCACCCGCCGGGACGCCACTGAGGCGCGAGGTGGTTTCGAGGACGCGGAGTTGTTTGACTTCGCCGCGTTTGACGCCGTCGAGTCCATGATAAACGTCATTCACGAAGAACCGTCCCGGCTGGTCCGCCTGGATCATCGATGGCCGCACCAGCGGCGCGGCCTGCGGTTTGACCAGCATCGGCGAAAAACATCCGATGTCCGGCTCGCGGCGGATAACAAAGCGGAAACCGAAGCGGTCTATCAACTCGATCACGCTGTGCGGGCCGTGCGTTTCGGCATTGTTGGCGATGAGCACGGTGTCCTCATCGAGCGGCCACGGATCGCTGGGACCGCACTTCAAACCCTGATCCATCTCAGTCGGATATTCAGGCGTGAAATTGGTTAGAGCGGCGAGGTTGTTTTTGCCGAGTTTCGGGTTGAGCATGGCGATGGCACCGACCGACTGGCCGTTATGGGGTGTCAACGATGCGACGATCAGATCGGTGCCGGGCACGGGACGGGCGTCGAGCACAGCGGTGGGTTTGCACAGGTTGTTCTTGAAAAACGCGGTTTCCTGCGTGCCATCGGGGTTGACCGTCCACAGGCTTTGCAGGTAGAGCGCGGTCTTGTCCACATACTCCCAGCGTCCGAACAGGATGCGCCCGTCCGGCAGCACGGTGGGATCGAACTCCGTCTGGTTGTTGACAGAAAGCGTTTTCAAATCACTGCCATCGGCATTCATCGTGTGCAGCGTGGCGATGTGGTTGTTGAAGCACATCACCAGGCCGGCGGTGCGCGTGCTGACGAATGCGATGCGACCATCCGGCAGATGGCAGGGCGAATAATCATGGACGCCGGTACCTAACAAGCCCGCCGGTTTTTCGCGGCACACGCCGCCGAGCGGTGGTCGCAGCACCTGTCGCAAGCCGGTGCCGTCCATGCCGATGCGGTAAATGGACGTGTCACCATCCTTCGCATTCTTGAAAGCAAACAGCAGTTCCCGCGCATCGAACGACAGGTCGGGATCCCGGTACACGCCTGCGCCCAACGTCTCCTTCGTTTGCTGATCGATGACCGGGCGGACGACCTGTTGGTTCAGCGGCGCGGCGGGGTTTTCGAGGACATGGATGCCGCCGCCGGGAAACCATGCGAAATAATCGTCGTAGATGTGCGGCGAGAAATAGGCATGCCTTTTCACAAACAACAACGGCGCATCCAACTTCAGCCAGCGGATCTCGCGCACAAGTTGCGGGAATGCCGCCAAGGCGTCGTGCGCCGGGAGCGGATCGCTATCCACCAGCTTGCGCAGCGCGTCGAAATCCTTCTCATACGCCGCCAGCCGCTGCGCCAATTCCGGGTGATTCCCGACGCTCACGGTCCGCCGCAGACTGGCCAAGCACTCGCGCGTAAACCCGCGTCGCAGCAGGTTCACCCCTGGCTGCACAGATGGTTCGTCCGCAGCGCGGGCGACCGGCATTGCCCAACACATCAGGGCAATCAGCATGAAAAATCTCATCAGCATTGTTTCCTCGACAATCCATACATGCCGGGGCGTTGCTGGCAAATTGTTTTTGGAGTCATGGATCACTTTCATCATTTATCTTTGAAGGACTATGCCAAACAGGACAAGATCCGCGATGCGCCGGGCCGGGAGGCAAGAATTTTCCAACGAATGATCTGGACAAACCTGGCTGGAGAACAACGCTTATCCCAGCAACCACGGTTGTCCACCACCATGCCATGTGCCGCCCGCCTCCTATTGTTTGCCGGCTTCTGCGTGCTGGTCGGCTTGCCCTGTCAGGCGCGCACCTGGACCGATGTGGACGGGCGCAAGATCGAGGCCGAACTGCTGGAACCGGGCAAGCACGAGGTCACCCTGCAACTGGTCAATGGCCAAACCACCAAGGTGCCAGTGACGCGCTTGAGCACCGCAGACCAGGCGTATCTGAACAAGGTGACTCGCGAACAACCCAAACCGCATGGCGTGCCCATCACCGGCACCATCTCCCGGTGCATGGGATTCGACGCCCATTGGCCGTCAGCCTCGCAGTGCAGCCTGGACCTCAAAATCGATGTCATTTCAGAGGACAACAAGGCGCAAACATTTGTCTATCAGAGCGCGCATTACCAGTTCGTGTGCAACGCGCAACTCCGCCCCGCGGTGGTCGCCGCCATGGCGAGTTTGTTCGAGGGCACCCACGAACTGCTGCGGGTGTTGCCGCTTAACAACCGCCTGACCGCGACACCCACCAAGCTCAGGGTGTTCCTGTTCGACAGCATGGCCGGTTACATCGCGACCGGTGCCCCACCCGGCACCGCCGGCGTCTGTGCCGGCAGCGGTGCCAACGCCGTGATCCTCGTGCCACTGGAAAGCCTGGGTGTTAGAAAAATCCCTAACAAGGATGAATTCGGTGTTGATCCCAAGCATACCAACAAGGTGCTTGCGCACGAACTGACCCATGCGCTCATGGAGGACCAGGTCAAGGCGGCCGCCTGGTATATCGAGGGTTCCGCCGAGTATGTGCGGCTCACCCCGTTCGCCGCCGGGCGCTACCGGATCTCCGATAACAGTGCCGCAATCATCGAGGGCGTCACCGCCTTTGGCAAAAAAAAGGACGGCGGACGCAACCTGGGAAAATCCCCCGAGCTGCCACCCTTGGAAATGTTCATGTCCCTGCCCTATCCGCGGTTCGTCGCCAACCCGCAGTTCAACTACGGCGTCGCCACCCTGCTGACCTACTATTTCTATCACCTCGACGGGCGGGGCGACGCGGCCCGCATCAAGGGTTATGTCAAAGCCTTGCAAGGCGGGGCCAAGGAAAGCACCGCCCGCGAGCACCTCCTCGATGGCAGATCCTGGCCGCAACTGGAGGCCGATTTCACCGCCGCCATGGGCAAGCTGGGAGTGAAGGTGAAGTTCAAGGGGTGAAACCAGCGCCGCAGCCTGCTAGTGTAGCCCGCCAAGCAGATTGCATACTATTCGGAAACCCCTTCGATTGATGATTGCCGATTGATGATTGTTGATTGTTGAAGTGACGGAACGCCATCTCAACATCCAATCAGCATTCAAAAATCAACAGCCGAGCGGAGCGAGACAGCCTGCCGCAGGCAGCCCGAAGGGCGAGGCCGGCGGGCCTCGGCAATCATCAATCGGAAATCAAACCGCTTAAAGTGTTTTCTGTAAGACGGGCTGCACTAGATGATGCGCCTGACGACCACCCGGCCTGAACAGGACATTCCAACTGCTTCTTATGGGTTTCTTTGCGTGTCCTTCGTGGTTCTCATGTCGGAGTTCGGGCATCAATCCGGGAACGCCGCCGCGATTTTTGCCGCCCAGTCCTTGGCGCGGGCGCCGAAGCCGCGCTCATCTCCGGCATAGAGGATGCCGCGCGAAACATTGATCACATCGGGGGCCGTGCGGGGTGCTGCGGCCAGCGCGGCAAGATCACCTCCCTGGGCACCGAGTCCGGGTACCAGCAACGGGGCGTCCGGGAATTTATCCAACACCCCGGCCGCGTGGGTGAGGCCGACCACATAACCGACATCGGTTTTCCGGCCTTCGTTAGATGCGCGCTCGCCTAGGGCGATGACAAGTTCGAAGACCGCGCGTCCATCAGCGAGTTTTTGCCGTTGGAAATCGGCGGAGCCGGCGTTGGAGGTGACGGCCAGCAGATAGATCCCCTTCCCTTTCCAATCGAGGAACGGCTCGATCGAATCGTAACCGAGGAACGGATTGAGCGTCACGGCATCGACATTCCAACCCGCGAAATATCCCTGCGCATAGTATTTCTGCGTCTCCCCGATGTCGCTGCGTTTCGTGTCGAGAATCACCGGCACGTCCTTCGGCATGCCCGCAAGAAGATCTTCTAACAAACGAATGCCCTTGATGCCCATGGCCTCGAAGTAGGCGATGTTCGGTTTGAATGCGGCGGCCCAAATGGCGGTTTCCTCGACAACTTGCTTGAGGAAATCGCGCACGAACGACGTGCCGCCATCACCGGGGCGCGGGTCGAGCCCAACGCACAGGCGGGATCCGGTTTTTTCAATCCGTTGTTGCAGGCGGTCGGCGAAGCGCATGGCCCGGAGCATGCCTATGGTGCGGTTTTTCGGAAGCGGAAAATCAGCGGCGGCCCAACCTCCACGGACGCATGGCGTGCCAAAGCATTGCTTGCGTCGTGCCGATGAGTGCCTAGCATACGGGCATGAACGAGCGCCAAAATGACCGTTGCGGGATGAATGGGGAGCCCCCCTCCGATGTGCGGAATGCCGCCGCAGCCTTCCGTTTGGCAAGCGGTGAATCTCTCGCAGAGGCGTCCGAATCCCGCTGGCTCGTGCTGGTTTTCCTGCGCCACTTCGGCTGCACCTTCACCCGCCAGATTCTCCGCGGCCTGGAGGCCATTCACCAGCAGGCACAGGCGCATGGCGCGGATCTGGTGCTTGTGCACATGTTGGAAGCTGGCGAGGAAACCAGCTACCTCACAATCAGCGACGGGGTTGGCCGGATCGCCGATCCTCGCTGCGAACTCTACCGCGCTTTCGGCTTGCAGAAGGGCGGCTGGCGCGAACTCCTCGCGCCGCGCGTCTGGTGGCTGGGATTCATCTCTATTTTCAAAGGCTGCGGGTTGGGTCGATTGGCGGGTGATGGCCGGCAAATGCCCGGCGTGTGCCTGTTTTACCGCGGCGAGATCATGGCCGCCCAACGCGCCAAATCCGCCTCCGACCTGCCCGACCTGCCGC
>JAPLUJ010000552.1:0-477 GCA_026397695.1 Verrucomicrobiota bacterium
CCAAGGCTGGCGCGCCGCCAGGGACGCGGCTGGCGTTGCTGATCAATGAGTTGTTAGTCTGCGTGCTGGAACTGCTGCGCACGCAGGATCCGCCGCGCCACGCGTCGCTGACCCTCGGCGAGCGGAGCGTGGCGATGTTTCTGGAGCGGCTGCAACACGAGTTGGATGAACCCTGGACGCTGGAAGCCATGGCGGGACAAGCCGGGCTCAAGCGCACCCGCTTCGCCCATCATTGCCGCAAACTCACCAACCTTTCCCCCATGGGCTATTTGCAGCAACTGCGGGTGGAAAAAGCCAAACGAATGTTAGTTAGCGACCGGCAAACCATCACCGGGATCGCCATGGATTGCGGGTTTGCCTCCGGTGCCTATTTTGCCAGCGTGTTCCGCAACCAAACCCAATGCTCGCCACGCGAATACCGCAACGCAACGCGCAAAAACCTCAGCGGCAATATCTGAGCGGCTCGCAGTTGCCGTC
>JAPLUJ010000552.1:498-3728 GCA_026397695.1 Verrucomicrobiota bacterium
ATGTTAGAGCAGGGCATTGCCACAGAGGCAGGTTAGAACCACCAGCGGAAGGAGCCGCGCCAGATCGCGCACCAGTTTCGGCCCATGATAGATGAACGCGGTGTAGATCTGGACCAGCGCCGCGCCCGCCTGGATTTTTTCGCGGGCATCCTCCGGCGAGGAAATCCCGCCCACGCCGATGATCGGGATGCGCCCGCCTAGATGACTGGCAAACGCCCGCAGCACCTCGTTGCTTTTTTGCAACAGCGGCCGGCCCGAGAGCCCACCCGCCTCATCCGCGCGGGGATGGTCTAACACGGCGGCGCGGTCGAGCGTGGTGTTGGTGGCAATCAAGCCGTCCAAGCCACCGTCAAGAAACACCCGCGCAAGATCGCGGATATGCGCGTCGTCGAGATCGGGCGCCACCTTGAATACCAAGGGCACGTGCTTGCCGTGCTCCGCCGCGAGCTTGAGTTGCTCCGTTTTGAGAATATCTAACAGCCGAGCACTGGCCTCCGCGCCTTGCAAATCCCGCAGGCCGGGTGTGTTGGGCGACGACAGGTTCACCGCGATGTAACCGGCCACCGGATAGGCCTGGCGCAGGCAGGCGAGAAAATCGTCCGCCGCATTCTCGTTAGGCGTGTCCTTGTTTTTCCCGATGTTGATCCCCACAATGCCGCGATAGGTTTTCGACTTGCGGACGTTTGCCACGCCGGCGTCGATGCCCGGGTTGTTGAATCCCATGCGGTTGATGATCGCCTCGTGCGGAATCAAGCGAAACACCCGCGGCTGCGGATTTCCGCCCTGCGGACGCGGCGTGAAGGTGCCGATTTCCACACAGCCGAATCCCAGACGACCGAGCGCGTCAATCGTATCGCCATCCTTGTCCAACCCCGCCGCAAGTCCCACCCGGTTGGGAAATTTCAAACCCATCACCTCGACCGGCGCGGCCGCAGCGCCATCCCGCGAAATCAGGCCTAACACGCCGCATTTTTCCGCGCTCCGCAGCGCCACCATGCTCAGATGGTGGGCGGTTTCCGGATCCAAACAAAATAAACCAGCACGAAAAAATGGATACAGCGCGTCGATCACCTGCGGAAATTGGAATAATCATCCGGCTTTGTCGAATCCGGGTTTTGCCCCTGATATGCGGCCACCTGTTGCTCAGACATTCCTGCCTGACTCTCTTTGCCATGCAAACCCATTATCAAGCTCAACTAGGATAATGCCCCGAGGGCCGCCAAAACCCAGGGCGATGGCATTTTCCAAGTGAAGTTCGGCACCGTCGTCAGCGCTTGCAACATTATCGTCTAGGTAAATGCCAGCGTGCCATACCGCTGCATGCCTTCGCCAAATTCTGCGGAAATCTCGTGCGGCGTGCTATAGAGACCGTGAAGTAGCCAGTCCTCGTCATCCATCCACCCTGCCTCAAATTGTCTCCAAGCCCATGGACATGTTGTCACTTGGCCAGCGCCGGATCCCAAAAATTGCAATCATATCATTGATAATCAACAATTTGTGAATCATAAGCACTTGGCATGATAAATGCTTGATACATACATGATGCCGAGTTGCTGGCCGTGCCAACACCCCGCCATCAATACGAAACATGGCGATTCCACAAAAAAATAAATTTATTTTTTTTATTCTTGCTTTTTCGGAAATAAAGAATGAATCTCCTTGCGTGACGCTTAATCTGTAACCCCCACACGACCATGACATACGAATCCGAAGGCAGTCTGAAGCTTTACATGAGGGAGATTGCCAAAACGCCTCTTCTGAGTGCGGAAGAGGAGATGGCGCTTTCCGGGCGCATCCAAAAGGGTGATCCGGAGGCGCGTTCCCATATGATTCTCGCCAATCTGCGGCTGGTGGTGAAAATCGCCCAGGACTATGCCAACTACGGCATGCCCGTCACGGATTTGGTGTCCGAAGGCAACATTGGCCTGATGAAGGCGGTGGAGCGTTTTGATCCGAAAAAGGGTGGCAAACTATCCACCTACGCTGCTTGGTGGATCAAGCAATCGATCAAACGGGCTTTGGCCAACCAGTCGAAGACGATCCGTCTGCCGGTCCACATGGTGGACAAGATCGCGAAAATGCGCCGGATCGCGACGTTGCTCACCGAAGCGATGGGACGCGAGCCCACGGATGACGAATTGGCTGATGAAATTGGTGTTCCCCGTCGCAAGCTGGCGATGCTGCGTCAAGCGTCCCACCGGCCGACATCGCTGGACTCGCCGATCAACGAGGGGGAAGCCACGGAGTATGGCGAAGTGATCAGCGATGAGCATGCAATCAATCCACTGGACATTCTGGCCGATAAGAATCTTCACGCTGAACTCGACGGGCTGCTTTCCACGTTGGACAAACGCGAGCGCCGGATCATCGACGAACGCTTTGGATTAACTGGCCGCAAGGCCCTCACCTTGGAAGAAGTGGGGCGCGAATTCGGGGTGACCCGCGAGCGGATCCGCCAACTGCAGAACATCGCGCTGGCCAAAATGCGCCGTGCTTTGAGCAAAAAAGAAAAGCGTCACCCCAAAGGCTTGCGAGCCAGCATCGCGCAAGCCTGATGAGGTAATGCGAGTTTTTTCAATTATCGGCTTGCATCCTCGGTTCCAGCTTTCTATTCGTCCCGCCCCGTCTGACGAAGCATCAAAGCGAGGATAGCTCAGTTGGTAGAGCAGTTGGCTTTTAACCAATTGGTCCTGGGTTCGAATCCCAGTCCTCGTACTTTCTTTGAATATCAATTAGTTATGATTCATTGAGCGCCTAATAAAGGCTGTTTGAGAACGAAAGTGGGAACAAATCCGCCAAGTTCCGTATGGGTTTTTATCGTTTCAGCTTTCCTAAGCTTTCCGCATTTCTCCGCTTTTGAGTGACCGCGACGCTTTACGCTAAGAAACAGAATTTGCAGTCCTAACAAATGAGACGCATCATGTTCATATCTTCTAACGGCCGCAACCTTCCCTAGACTGGCCCAAGCGGGCGCGGCAGTGTATGAGGGGGGCTGGGAAGCGCGGACTTTCCGGTAAGGCTGAATCATGCGTTTCGGGGTCTCAGGCCACCCACAGGGCGCGGACACGGCGGCAAGCCAAGGTTTTGCTATGGCCGGCGGTGATAGCGAGGCCATCAACCCATGGGAGGTCAAAGGGTTGTCGCTTGGTTGAGTGCCAAGAGCCGTTCAAGAATGGCTTCGTCCGTTAGATCGGCGGGCCAGCCGTAGGCGGCGGCAACGGCAGCGTCCA
>JAPLUJ010000317.1 GCA_026397695.1 Verrucomicrobiota bacterium
AATGGGAAACACGAACAAGACCAGATCCGCGGCGTTGAGGAAACGTTCGGTGACGGCCTGGTGGCCCTGGATGACGGAGTTGGTGCCCGGTGTATCCACCAGTTGGAAATCCCGCAGGAACCCGAGCGGACGGTAGCGTTCTTCTAACAATGGAGCGACCGCCACATCGCGGGCCGGGTTGCCGAAGCGATACGACCGCACGCGGTCGGCTTCCGGGAGCACGTTCCCCGGGCACAGGTCATGCCCGCAGAGGCCGTTGATCAGGGTGGATTTGCCGACGTTGACTTCGCCGCAAACGACGAAGAGGAACGGGGTTCCAAGGCTGGCTGCCATTTCCGCAAATGGCAGGTGCGTGCCGGGATCCGTGCCGGTTTCCACTGCCAGATCCGCAATGCCACGCATCACTTGCGCAAGTTTTCCGCGCATCGCGAAATAGCGTTCGCCGAGCATGCCAGCGCTCACGGTGTTAGAGGAAATATCAGGAATGGTCGGTTGTCCGTGAGGTGACCACGCTGGAACCGGGGCGTTTCCAATCCAACGGATCCACCGACCAGAGAATCGTCGGGTAACTGAACTCGTTGTGGACCATCTCGCGCTGGCGCTGGAGCAAACCGCCGTAGGGTGGGCGCATCGTCCGGGGCTGCACGCCGGAGGCACTTGCGATGGCATCCCTGCAGCGTGACAATTCCATGCGGATTTCCGAATCGCTTAATTTACTCAACAAGCGGTGGGAGTGGGTGTGGTTGCCGATTTCATGGCCTTCGGCGACGGTGCGGCGGACGACCTGCGGATAGAGTTCCACGCTTTGGCCGATGACGTAGAAGGTGGCTTTGATGTTGCGGGCGCGCAGGATGTCGAGCAGGCGCGGGGTGTTATGTGGATGCGGGCCGTCATCGAAAGTCATGGCGACGTAGTTCCCGGAAACCAGAACCCGTGAGAAGGTGATGCCCGCGCTGTTAGAAAAGTTGGAACCGAACGCCATGTCCGGATTGCGTGGCATGGGTCCTTGGAACGACGGCGTGCGGTAATTGGCATTGAAGGGGGTCTTGAGCAGACCCGCAACTGGTGATGTCGAAGAAGGCGCGGCCGAACAACTGCTGAGTGAGGCGGCACAAAGCAGGAATCCACGGCGCGACAGGCGCAGTGGATTTTCCGCTTGGGCAGACCCGCCTTCGAGCGTGGCATTGAGCAGGCGGAAACCGAGGGCGTGAAAAGGATTGGTCATGTGATCTCTGTGTGCGGGAAAACTTTTCGGGAGCGTAGGAATTCCGGGCGTGGTGTCACGTCTCGTTTTTTCCCAACGCGTTTTTTTTCAGGCAACGTCCCTTGGTTCAGGGCATGGAGAGTGCCGCCGCCGGGCGCATCGAATGCATAGGACTGACGCAATGCTTGCCCGAGGAAATTCTTGGCTAGTCCGACCGCCTCCGGCAGCGATGCACCATGGGCCAATGCTGCGGTGATGGCTGCGGCCAGCGTGCATCCCGTCCCGTGCGATCCGCCCACCGTAATCCGCTTCCCGGTGAAACGATGCACCTCGCCGTGATCCACCAGCAGATCCACGCAGTCCGGTCCCGGCAAGTGCCCGCCTTTCAATAGCACGGCCGTGCCGAATTGTGCGGCAAGCCGCCGGGCTGCGCCTTCCAGCGCTGCCTCGTCCGTGATGCGCTCGCCCAACAGGGCTTCGGCTTCCGGCAAATTCGGGGTGATCACCCGCGCCATGGGCAACAGCAACTCGCGATAGGCCACCAGCGCAGCCGGTTCTAACAATGAAGCGCCGGTGGAGGCGATCATCACCGGATCCACAACTAACTGAAACCCGTGGCGGGTTGTCAATATCTCCGCCACGGCCCTGACGTGGGCGGCGGAAAAAAGCATGCCGGTTTTCACTGCGGCGACCGGGAAGGCGTCGAGCAGCAGCGTGATTTGATCGCACACGATGTCCACCGGCACCGGATGCACGGCCCGCACGATGGTGGCCGTCTCGAACACCACGCACGTGAGCGCAGTGAGCCCGTGGACGTGGAAATGTTGGAAGGTCTTGAGATCCGCTTGAATGCCGGCCCCTGCCGAGCAATCGGAGCCGGCAATGGTCAAGGCGACGGGTACCCCATGCGTCATGCGTCTAGATAACGCGGCTCCGTCAACCCGCAACCCCCATTTGCCTCTTTCCGCAGATTCCTGAACACGTGTCGATACCCGCACGGCCCCACCGGGTTGCGGGCGCACGGCGCTTGCTCCCTGCCATCGAACCGCCTGCCAAGCACTTCACGATCGATAAGGTTGCGCCAGTGCCGCATAATCCAGATCGCCCAGCCCTGCGGCGCACAATTCCGCCATCCGGCGGGACACCGCCTGGATCGCCGGGGTTGCCAACCCGGCGGATTCCGCCAAGGCCAGCATGTAGCGGCTGTCCTTACCCATGTTAGATAACGAGAAATGCGTTTCGAAGTTGCCCTCGATCATCATTGGCAGCTTCATCGCAGCGAGCGGTGATGCGCTGACATTTTCCGCGACGGCCTTGATCAAACAAGCCGCCGGCACCCCGTGGCGGGTGGTGATCGCCAGCGCCTCCGCCAGCGCCTGCACGGTGCAGGCGGAAATGAGATTGGTCGCCAGTTTGATCACGGTTGCAGCGCCGACCGGGCCGCAAGACAGCCGGGTCTTGCTAGTGACGGCCAGCAAGGGTTCGAGCGCGTCTGCCAAGGCCGGGTCTCCTCCGAGGTAGTAAACCAACTGCCCGTTGCCCGCCGCCACCTTGCTGCCGGTGAATGGCGCGTCCAAAAACCGGCAGGCACGGGCCAGGCAGATGCGCTCCAGCCATTGCGTCGTTTCCAAATCCACGGTTGCATGGTTCAGGACCACCTGACCAGGTTGCAGGAACGGTTGGATCCGCCCGACCACCTCGCGCAACGCCGGGGCATCTTTCAGATAGATCAAGATCACCGCCGCGCCCATCACGGCTTCCTCCGGCGTGGCGGTTTCGCCGGGGCACGCCTTGGGCGTGCGGTTCCAACAGGCACCCCGCCACCCCGCTGCCATCAACCGCGTCCATGCGCGCGATCCGATGATGCCGAGTCCCAGCACGGCGATTCTAGCAGACGAGTCGATGCTCATTGTTTCCGTTGCAACGCAAGTTTCACGAGTTGTGCCGCCTGTTTGCGGATGTCCTTCATCATTGCGCGCGTCGGCTGTTCGTCTTCGTTGAGCACCATTTCCGTGCGCAGACCGGCCAGCAGGTTACGCATCGCCAGATAATTCGGCCGTTCCGAAATGCGCGGCTCCAGACCCGCCACCGACTCGGTATAATAGTCCGCGATGTCCTCGCGCATCACCTTGCGTGCGCGCTCTTCGGAAAACTGCTTGTCCACCGCCACGGTCGAGACTTCCAGTGCGCGGATCCACCCGCCCAGTGAAATCAAATGCGCGAGGTCCGCATCGCGCAAGGTGATCAACTCCCGCTCGACATCCCGTTGCGTCGCCGCAAGTTCCTTCTTCAATTGCTTCACGTCTTTTTTCTTGGCACTGTCTAACAAACCAGCCGCATGACGGTTCACCCGGTCTCCCGCCCCCAGCGCCTTGCCGTAGCGCGTCAGATCCGTGGCCATATCCTCCACCTTGTCCAACTGCTCGGCCTCCACCACCAAAAACCCGTCGGCAATCAGGAATCCCAACTCGATGGCGAGATCCGCACGGTCCAGCGGCATGCGGGCCGGCATCTTGCGTTCGGTTTCCACCAGCGGCAGCGGCATCAGAAACTGCAGGGTGTCGAACAGCTTCGCAATCGATGGCGCGGTGAATTCGTTCACCGCCAGCTCCTCACGCACGTGCTGATCATCCAACAGGTCCGCCGGTATCCCGTGGTTCGCATCCGCATTTTCCTCTGATTTTTCCTTTGACGTGGTCTCTGCCGCGCCCACCAGCGGAAGCGTGAACACGCCGCAAGCTCCTAACATGCATGTCAAACAGACTTTCATGGCGGAAGTTTGGCATTCCCCGACGCGTTCTGCAACCGG